>NZ_JBYVMF010000009.1:0-206036 GCF_058145095.1 Pseudomonas sp. MDV22-iso1 | reverse complement strand
TGCCAGTGGTCTGGCCAGCGCCGATGGTGATGACCGAGCCGTTGCTCAAGGTCACGGTCACCGGCGTCTGGGCCGGGTTGGTCAGGGACGCGGTGTAGGTAATCGGGCCGCCTTCAACAACAGTCGGGCCGGCGGTCAGCGTGACGGTGGTGGTATCGACGGTGTCAGTGACCTGGGTTACCGCTGGAGCGGTCGGAGGTACCACTGTCATCCCGCCGCCAGTTGTACCGGTGACGGTGACTTCGATTTGGCTCGGGTCGTTATAAACAGTGTCGTTGGGCGCGAGTGGCACATTTACGGTGCCAGTGGTTTGTCCCGCAGCAACGATGATGACCGCACCATTGGACAGCGTAATGGTCAGGTCACTCAGAGGCGCCTGGCTCAGGTTCGCGGTGTAGACCAGTATGCCGCCAGCCTCGGTAATGGTCGGGGTTGCGCTGAGGCTCAGCGTCGAGGTGAGGGGGGCGTCGACAATCGCGTTGTTGTTCGTGTTCTGGGTGTTAACGGTTTCCAGCGTGGTCAGGGGCACAGCGCCGAAACCCGCGGTTGGGAAGCCAACGGTCGGGTCGACCCGGCCAGCCGTTGCATCGAGCATCACGAAGCTATGACCACCGCCCGCTGCGCCGCCTTGGCCTGAGGCTGTCGGGCCGGCTGCGGTGGCTTCGAGGTCTTTAGTCGGGTCAGCGCCGGCGACGATGGCCTGCTGCAGTTCTTCAACCGATGGCGCTGCTTGTGCGGTGGCTTCTGCCAGGTCGGTGCTGGAGTCCGGAGCGCTGCCGCTCCATTGAGTGTCGCGGCCCAGGTCCAGGGTCCGGCCGTCGGCCAGTTCGAGCGTGACAGCGCCTGCCACACCTGTGTCTACCTGGTCGCCAACAAACAGCCGGTCGCCTTCAACGAGTACACGACGGATGCCCTCTGGGGACACCACGAAAACTTGACCAACAATGCTTTTGACGATGGCAACAACACTGCTCATTGAAGACTCTCCGGGTGTCACGTTCAGTAGACTTCCATGGACCTGAAGGCATTGTTGCCAATCAGTCTGGACGCTCTTTCCTACAATAATAGTTACTACTTTGACGCTTTTTTGCGTCAATATTCTGGCTATATTTTTTGGCTATAAACTATATGCCAAACTATTGACCATGTGGCTGCCATCCTAAACAATCGCCCCAGTAATGTCACATTGATATTCGGCAGTCGAAGGGGGTCGAACCGTGTGATCCAGTACCCATTTTGTACTTTCCGACAAACGGTCGTTTGTCTGCTCAGGATTCGCTGTGGTTGCAGGTTTTGCAGTGATTCAGGACAACAAAATGGCAAATATTCAAACTGCGGATTTCCCTGGATCCGGTCCCGGGCATTTTCCCCCGGTCGCACGTTTCGCATCATTTTGATCGGGGATGGACGTTGACGATTGCACGCAGATTTTCAGTCGCGGCGCATGTCGTTCATGTGCGCTGAACGAAGTTTTCGCCGGGTATGCGGCGTGTCTCGCAGCCATGCGTCAACAAACCGTGATCTGCGTGGATCAGAAACATTCAGTTATTTACTCAATACCGAATCAAGGCGACCATGGGCGAGTTGCTCAAGAGCCAGGGAGTGGTCGCACCGTTGGCATCCGTCGTGCAGAACGACGTGAAGCCAAAGGTCTAACTGCCCGGTATGAATTGAGCAGAACCTTTATTGTTCAATCGTCAGCCAAGAGTGCCGAGCGTGGAATCAGAAGTCAGTCGAGTTCATCTCATCCATGATCCACGCGCGTTGCATGACGATCCGCTGCTGGACGGTCTGCTAGCCCTTTGCACGCTGCATCAAAAGCCAGCCAGCGCTGCGATGTTGACCACCGGTTTGCCATTGCCAAAGCAGCGGCTGAGCGTCGAGTTGCTGCCACGTGCCGCCGCTCGCGCAGGTCTGCAAGGGCGGGTACTGGTGCGCAAACTGGAGCAGATTCCAGAAATTGCGATGCCGGCGTTACTGCTGCTCAAGGATGGTCGCAGCGCAGTTTTGCTTGGCTGGCAAGGTGAAGACCAGGCCCGTCTACTGCTCAGCGAAAGTGACGGTGGCGAAAGCCTCGTCAGTCGCGAGTTGCTGGCCGACGACTACATCGGCAAAGTCTTCTTCGCACAGCCTCAGCATAAATTCGACGTCAATCACGGCACACTGATCCCGCGCGCACGGTCGTGGTTCCGTGACACCCTCAAGCGCTCGCGCTGGCTGTATGCCGACGCCATCGCTGCCAGTTTCCTGATCAACATCATCGCCATGGCCGCGCCATTGTTCGTGATGAACGTCTATGACCGCGTGGTGCCCAACCAGGCCGAATCGACCCTGTGGGTCTTGGCCATCGGTATCACCGGCGCTTACTTTTTCGACCTGATCCTCAAAAGCCTGCGCAGTCTATGCCTTGACCTGGCCGGCAAGAAAACCGACCTGATCATTTCGGCGACGCTGTTCGAGCGCATCGTCGGCATGTCGATGAAGTACCGCCCGGCCCGGGTCGGCAGCTTTGCCCAGAACATCCATGAGTTTCAGAGCCTGCGCGATTTCCTCGCGTCGCTGACTCTCACCAGCCTGATCGACTTGCCGTTTACGCTCCTGATCTTCCTGGTCATCGCGATCCTCGGCGGGCATCTGGTATGGATTCCGATGTTGGCGTTCCCGATTGCCCTGTTGATTGGCTACGCGCTGCAGAAGCCGCTGGTAGCCACCATGGAGCGCACCATGGCCCTGGGGGCCGAGCGTCAGTCGAGTCTGATCGAAACACTTGCCGGCCTCGACGCGGTAAAGGTCAACAACGCCGAGAGCGAGCGCCAGTATCAGTGGGAGCAGACCATCGGTACCCTCAGCCGACTCGAGTTGCGGGTAAAAATGCTGTCCGGCCTGGCGATGAACATCACCTTGCTGATTCAGCAATTGGCCGGTGTGATCATGATCGTCTTCGGCGTGTACCAGATCATCGCCGGTAACTTGAGCATGGGCGGCCTGATCGCCTGTTACATGCTCAGTGGTCGCGCACTCAGCCCGCTGGCGTCGTTGTCCGGTCTGCTGACCCGCTATCAGCAAGCCCGGGTCACCATGACCTCGGTCGACCAGATGATGGAGCTGCCGCAGGAGCGTAATTTTGAAGAGCGCCCGCTGAGCCGCAAGGTCCTGCAAGGCGGCATCGAATGCCGTCAGATGAACTTCACCTACCCGGATCAGCAGAATCCGGCGCTCAAAAACATCAACCTGATCATCAAGCCCGGCGAAAAAATCGGCATCATCGGTCGCAGTGGCTCGGGTAAAAGTTCGCTCGCCAAACTGGTCGTGGGCCTTTATCAGCCGGACGAAGGCGCGTTGTTGGTGGATGGCGTCGACATTCGTCAGATAGACGTCAGCGAACTGCGACACAACATCGGCTACGTGCCTCAGGACATCCAGCTGCTCGCCGGCAGCCTGCGCGACAACCTGGTCTCGGGTGCGCGTTACGTCGAGGACGAAATGGTGCTGCAAGCCGCTGAACTGGCCGGCGTGCACGAATTCGCCCGTCTGCACCCGCAAGGCTACGAGCTTCAGGTGGGCGAGCGTGGGCAGAACCTGTCCGGCGGTCAGCGCCAGAACGTCGCGCTGGCCCGTGCACTCTTGCTCAACCCGCCGATCCTGCTGCTCGACGAACCGACCAGCGCCATGGATAACACCGGTGAAGAACGCCTCAAGCAACGCCTCGCAGCAGTGATTGAAAACAAGACCGTAGTACTGGTGACGCACCGTGCGTCGCTGTTGTCGCTGGTCGATCGCCTGATCGTCATCGACCGTGGACAGATACTCGCCGATGGCCCGAAAGCTGTGGTGATGGAAGCATTGAAAAAGGGGCAGATCAGTGTTGCTTAAGTCCGGGCTCAAAGGTTCCATTCGCCGTTATTTCAAGGGCACCGATTCACTGCATGGCCAGCCACTTCCCGAGGTCAACAAAGCCCTCATTGAAGACGCGCCACGGGTGGTGCGGCTAACGATCTGGGCAATCATCGGCTTCTTTCTGTTCCTGATGCTGTGGGCCAACTTTGCGGTGATCGACGAAGTCACCAAGGGCGACGGCAAGGCGATCCCGTCGTCGAAGATCCAGAAAATCCAGAACCTTGAAGGCGGTATCGTCTCTGAGCTGTTCGTCTCGGAAGGGCAGATCGTTGAGGCGGGTGCGCCGCTGATTCGCCTGGACGACACCCGCTTCGCATCCAACGTGGGCGAGACCGAAGCCGATCGGCTGTCGATGTTGCTGCGCGTCGAGCGCCTGAGCGCCGAAGTGGACGACCGTCCGCTGAATTTCCCCGCTGACGTGCTGAAAGCCGTTCCTGGCCAGGCCGCCAGCGAAGAGTCGCTGTACATCAGCCGCCGTCAGCAGTTGCGCGATGAAATCGGTGGGTTGCAGGAGCAGTTGATCCAGCGTCAGCAGGAATTACGCGAGTTCACCTCCAAGCAGTCCCAGTACCGCAACGGCCTGGCCTTGCAGCGCCAGGAGATCAACATGTCCGAGCCGTTGGTGGCTCAGGGCGCGGTATCGCCAGTTGAAGTGTTGCGCCTCAAGCGCGCCGAAGTTGAAACCCGTGGGCAGCTCGACGCCACCACCCTGGCGATCCCGCGGGCAGAATCGGCGATCAAGGAAGTGGCGCGCAAGATCGACGAAACCCGTGGCAAATTCCGCAGTGAAGCGCTGACTCAGCTCAATGAAGCACGCACCGACCTGAACAAGGCCCAGGCCACCGGCAGCGCACTGTCTGACCGTGTCAGCCGGACCCTGGTGACATCGCCCGTGCGTGGCATCGTCAACAAGTTGCTAGTGAATACCATCGGTGGCGTGATCCAGCCGGGCAGTGATCTGGTCGAAATCGTACCTCTGGACGACACCTTGCTGGTGGAAGCAAAGATTCGTCCGCAAGACATCGCTTTCCTGCACCCAGGGCAAGAGGCGACGGTGAAATTCACCGCGTATGACTACACCATCTATGGCGGGTTGAAGGCCAAGCTCGAGCAAATCGGTGCGGACACCATCACCGATGAAGACAAGAAAACCACCTACTACGTCATCAAGCTGCGTACCGATCGCAGCCATTTGGGGACGGATGAGAAGCCGTTGCTGATCATTCCGGGGATGGTGGCGTCGGTGGATATCATTACCGGCAAGAAGACGGTTCTCAGCTATTTGCTGAAGCCGATTATCCGGGCGCGGGCTGAGGCTTTGCACGAGCGATAGTCTTCGGTCGGGCTGATGGCCTCATCGCGAGCAAGCTTTGCACCCACGGGCGACACTTTTCCCTGGAGGAGCAAGTTCGCTCCCTCAGGGTGTCGAGTAGTACACAGAACCGGCCTCCGCTGAGGCCTCCGTGGGAGCAAGGCTTGCCCGCGAAGGGGTCAGACCTGCCTTTACATCAGGCACGAGATGTTTGCTAGCATTGCGTCAGCATCAATTCTGATCACTGAAGAGTGCCTGACATGCAGCTCCCAGACATGAACCTTCTGGTCGCCCTCGACGCGCTGCTCGACGAGGGCAGTGTGGTGGGTGCTGCGCGGCGGATGAATTTGAGCCCGGCGGCGATGAGCCGGACCCTGACGCGTATTCGTGAAGCCATTGGTGATCCGATTCTGGTGCGTGCCGGTCGTGGTCTGGTTCCGACCCCCAAGGCGCTGGCGTTGCGCGAGCAGGTGCGCGATGTCGTGGAGCAGGCGTCGCTGCTGTTTCGCTCCGCCGATGACGTGGATCTGGGCAGCTTGCGCCGGCGTTTCAGCATTCGGGCCAACGATTTTTTCGTGGGCGTCTATGGCGGCAAGCTGTTTGACACCATGGAGCGCCAGGCCCCGCAGTGTGAATTGCGCTTTGTCCCCGAGGGCGATGGGGACGACGAAGCCTTGCGCGAAGGCCGCATCGATTTGAGCGTCAGCAACAACCGTCCGTTGATGCCCGAGGTGAAGGTGCAGAACCTCTTCGCCACTCACTTTGTCGGACTGGTGCGCGAGGATCATCCGCTGTTCGAAGAAGAAATTACCGCCGAACGCTATGCCGGTTTTTCCCATATCAGCATGTCTCGTCGCGGAATAGCGCGCGGTCCCATCGATACGGCGCTCAATGCCTTGGGGCTGGAGCGCCGGGTGGCCGTGATTGCGCCGAGTTTTCATGCGGCGATGTTTGCGTTGCCTGATTCCGATTTGATCCTGCCGGTGCCCAAGGAAGCGCTGTTGAGCGTTCGTCGGCTGGGCCTGAAGCTGCGATCGTTCACCCTGCCGATTCCGCTGCCGACCATCATGCTGACCCAGGCCTGGCACCCGCGATTTGACAAGGACCCGGCACATCGCTGGATGCGCGAAACCTTGAAGTCCTGCTGCGACGAAACGTGGCTGGCTGCGCAATCTTAGAGATCAAAAGATCGCAGCCTGCGGCAGCTCCTACAATGTTTTGCGTACACCTGTAGGAGCTGCCGAAGGCTGCGATCTTTTGATCTGATAGTTGCGTTTAGCGCACTTATAACCTGCTGATAAGTTGATTTTCGTCAGCACTCACACTTCTTAAAATGCTCCGGTATTCAATCCCGGAGCCTGCAGTACATGACTTCCCTCACGGTCTCGGCACCGCTTGCCACGGCCGCTGCCTCGCCGCCGGTGTTCGGTCCGCGAATCATCATTGGCCTCGTTGGCGTGCTGATTGCCGTGCTGGTATCTGGCCTCAACGAGATGGTCACCAAAGTGGCCCTGGCCGACATTCGTGGCGCGATGGGCATCGGCTATGACGAAGGCACCTGGCTGGTCGCCAGTTACACCGCGACCTCGGTGGCGGCCATGGCGTTCGCCCCCTGGTGTTCAGTCACGTTTTCCCTGCGGCGGTTCACCCTCTGCGCCATCAGCGTTTTCACTCTCTTGGGCGTGCTCTGCCCATTGGCCCCCAATTACGAAAGCCTGCTGGTGATGCGCACGTTGCAGGGCCTGGCGGGTGGCGCGTTGCCGCCAATGCTGATGACCGTCGCGCTGCGCTTTTTGCCCGCCAACGTGAAGCTGTACGGCCTGGCGGGTTATGCCCTGACGGCGACATTCGGCCCTGGCCTGGGTACGCCGCTGGCCGGGCTATGGACCGAGTATGTGAGCTGGCACTGGACGTTCTGGCAAATCATCGCGCCGTGTCTGCTGGCAATGGTGGCGGTGGCGTACGGCTTGCCCCAGGACCCGCTGCGCCTGGAGCGTTTCAAGCAATTCAACTGGCGCGGCTTGCTCCTGGGTTTTCCCGCAATCTGCATGCTGGTGATCGGGATCCTGCAAGGCAATCGGCTGGACTGGTTCGAGTCGAGCTTGATCTGTGCATTGCTCGGTGGCGGGTCACTGCTGCTGGTGCTGTTTCTGATTAACGAATGGTCGCAGCCGATTCCTTTTTTCAAGATGCAAATGCTCGGCATCCGCAACCTGTCGTTCGCCTTGCTGACCCTTGCCGGCGTTTTGGTGGTGCTGCTGGCGGTCATCATCATTCCGTCCAGCTATCTGGCGCAGGTGCAGGGTTACCGCCCGGTACAGACCGCCCCGATCACGTTGCTGGCAGCGCTGCCCCAGTTGATCGCACTGCCTCTGGTCGCGGCGCTGTGCAACCTGCGCCGGGTTGATTGCCGTTGGGTGCTGGGCATTGGCCTGAGCATGCTGGCGCTGTCCTGCGTGGGCGGTTCGCAGCTGACTTCCGTGTGGATTCGCGATGATTTCTACGTGTTGCAACTGCTGCAGATCTTCGGCCAGCCCATGGCTGTTTTGCCGCTGTTGATGCTTTCCACCGGCAGCATCAGTCCAATGGAAGGGCCCTACGCTTCGGCCTGGTTCAACACCGTGAAAGGTCTGTCGGCGGTGATCGCAACCGGTGTGATCGAGGCGCTGACCACCGCACGGCTGCATTTTCACTCGACGATGCTGGTTGATCGCCTCGGCAACTCTCCTTGGGTGGACGGCGATAGTGAGGGGCTTGCTCACAGGCTGCACGAACAGGCCGTGGTGCTGACCGCATCGGATCTTTACCTGTGTATGGCTGGCATCGCACTCGCGCTGATCCTGTTGATTTTCTGGCTGCCGACGCGGGTTTATCCGCCCCGTGCGCCGATCTGAATGCTCCACTGAAACAGAAGGTTTTTATGACAACTCAATCCAGAAAAAAAGTGGCCATTGGCGTCGCCGCGGTGGTCGCCGTTGGCGTGTTGATCTGCGTGTTGGTGCCCGGTCTTTTCGGCAAGCGAACGCAGCAGAGCACCAATGACGCCTTTGTCTCAGCGGACTTCACTCTTGTGGCGCCTCGCGTTGCCGGGTTCATCAAGGAAGTGCTGGTGGAAGACAACCAGCAGGTCAAGGCCGGGCAGTTGCTGGCGCTGATTGACGACCGGGATTTGCGCGCCGCTGCGCAGGCCGCCGATGCCGAAACACTGGTCGCCCGGGCTCAGTTGCAAAACGCCCGAGCGACGCTGGAGCGTCAGACGTCAGTGATCGCTCAGGCACAAGCGACTGTCGTCTCTGCCAAGGCAGAAATGGCTTTCGCCGATCATGAATTGAACCGCTACAACCACCTCGCCGGTGTGGGCGCTGGCACGGTGCAAAACGCTCAGCAAGCCCGGACCCGTATCGATCAGGCCACCGCGCGGTTGGCCAATGCGACTGCGGTATTGGCGGCGGAACGCAAGCAAGTCGATATCCTCACCGCCCAGCGCGACGCGGCGGACGGCGGGCTTAAACGTGCGCAAGCGGCGTTGGAAATGGCCAGCTACGAGCTGTCTTACACGCGCATCGTCGCGCCTCAGGACGGCATGGTCGGCGAGCGGGCGGTTCGGGTTGGAGCGTATGTCACGCCGGGCAGCAAAATTCTGGCCGTGGTGCCGTTGGAGCAGGCGTATGTGGTGGCCAATTTCCAGGAAACTCAATTGGCTGACGTGCAAGCCGGTCAGAGCGTTCAGGTGCTTGTCGACAGCCTCGATGGTCAGGCCCTGAGGGGGCGTGTCGAGAGCATCGCGCCGGCTACGGGCGTGACCTTTGCGTCGATCAAACCGGATAACGCGACCGGGAATTTCACCAAGGTTGTGCAGCGAATTCCGGTGAAGATCGTGCTCGATCCGGGTCAGCCATTGGCCGAGCGGCTGCGGGTGGGAATGTCGGTGGAGGCGAGTATTGATACTGCCGGTGCCGACAAGCATGAGGTAGCGCAGCGATGAACAACAGCCACCACTTGCCCCCTTGCCACAAGGTCTGCGTTCGCTCAATCGCATTTGTGCTGAGCTTGTCGTCGTTGAGCGCCTGCACCGTCGGCCCGGATTTCCAAAAACCACAGCCGCAACAGATCGCCGAATGGTCAGCACCACAGAAAGCTGCCGCCAGCCAGGCCATTGCTGAACCCATGGACGAACGCTGGTGGGACGTCTTCCAAGACCCCAAACTTTCGGCCCTGACCCAGCGCGCCTTGACCGATAACCTCGACCTCAAACTCGCCAGCAGCCGCTTGCAGCAAAGCCGCGCAGCACGTCAGGTAATCACTGCCGAGCGCTATCCGAACACTGCCGCCACGGGCAGTTACGGGCGCAAACGCAACAGCGGCGAAGGCCTCAGCGACCCGTCCGGACACAATGGCGACTCGGCGTTCAACCTGTGGGACGCCGGCTTCTCCGCGTCCTGGGAACTGGATTTCTGGGGGCGTGTACGGCGCGAGACCGAAGCCGCCGATGCCACGCTCGAAGTCGCCGAAAACGACCGTCGCGGCGTATTGCTGTCGGTCCTTGCCGAGACCGCCCAGGACTACATTCAACTGCGTGGCGTGC
The DNA here is from genome assembly GCF_058145095.1 of Pseudomonas sp. MDV22-iso1. NCBI lineage: Bacteria > Pseudomonadati > Pseudomonadota > Gammaproteobacteria > Pseudomonadales > Pseudomonadaceae > Pseudomonas > Pseudomonas sp. MDV22-iso1. The sequence goes on along the minus strand of NZ_JBYVMF010000009.1, from coordinate 196,242 downwards.
AAAGCACTCGCGCAGTCACCGAGCAGAATCTCGATGTCGCTCGCCACAGCCTGAAGCTTTCACAGTTGCGCCTCGCCGACGGTGTTGCCACGGACCTGGATGTCGCTGAAGCCGCCGCGCAAGTTGCCGCTATCGAATCCCGCCTGCCGGCGCTTGAGCAGCGCCAGTCGCAGCTGATCAACGCGCTCAGCTTGTTGATGGGTGAACCGCCGCACGCGCTGTCCGTTGAGTTATCCACCGATGCGCCGGTGCCGCAAACGCCGCCTCAAATCGCTATTGGCCTGCCATCGCAACTGGCCGAGCGTCGCCCTGACATCCGCCAGGCCGAAGCGCGCCTGCATGCCGCCACCGCGAACATCGGCGTGGCCAAGGGGGATTTTTATCCGCGGATTACCCTGTCCGGCAACATTGGCTCCCAAGCCATGCAACTGAGCGATTTGGGTTCCTGGGGCTCGCGTGCCTTTGGCATCGGCCCGCAATTCAGCCTGCCGCTGTTCGATGGCGGGCGCCTGCGTGGCGTGCTTAACCTGCGTGAAGCGCAGCAACAGGAAGCCGCCATCGCCTACCAACAAACCGTGTTGCGCGCCTGGCATGAAATCGACGACCAGCTGAGCGCTTTCAACGCCAGCCAACGGCGCCGCGACAGCCTCGCCGAAGCCGTGCGCCAGAACCAGATCGCACTGAGCACCGCGCAGCATCAATACGTGGAAGGCGTCGTCGATTTCGTCAACGTCCTCACCGTGCAAGGCGAATTGCTGGCCACGCAGGAACAGTGGGTAGAGAGCTCGACCGGCGTTTCATTGGCGATGGTCGGTTTGTACAAGGCGTTGGGCGGGGGATGGGAGTCGGTGTATCCGCTGGCGATTCAGCGTTGAGTGAAAGGAGGTGGAGCTGTTTTGTAGGATGTGTCTTGATTTATTTTTGTGGGAATTATTGATCTCTTCGAGCGATTAGCATCTTCTCCCCTGTTCTTTGACGATAAATACGCTCCTATGACTGCCGACCCGTATGCGACTCCGACCTCTGAGCTGTCAAACACTACGACCTGCAATCCCGCTTTTTATGTGGTGAGCAAAAGCAAATTCGCGCTGTTGTTCGTATCTACTTGTGGCTTTTATTTACCTTATTGGTTTTACAAAAACTGGAAGCAACAGCGGGCAGCCGGCAACAACGTCCTGCCTTTATTGCGTACGATTTTCGGGGTCTTTTTCATTTACTCCCTACTCGTCAGAATCGACCGGAAGATCAGGGCCTCAGATCGTCAGTTGTGCTGGTTTCCGAGAAGTCTCGCCGTCGGTGTAATCACAATAGCGTGCGTGGGTATTGCGAGAGCATGGGTGCCTGATTTTCGTATCAGCTTTGCAATAAGCCTTACGGTTGTACTTCTGCAAACGTGCTTCTTGCTGCGTGTGCAAGGGGCAATCAATTTTTCTGAAAATGACCCGGATGGCACGAGCAATTCCTCGCTCACTTTCTCTAATTGGGTGTGGGTTGCGCTGGGTTTATGCATATGGGGACTGTCGATTTTCGCTTTGTATCTCCAGTTGTAGAATGCGGCGTTTCACGTGAAATGGATTCGTTGCCTTGGCGGCATAGCCGCTGATCAATGCCGTTTTGCCAGTTGCTGCGTAAAGTGTAATGATAATTGCTATCAATCACGCACGTAGACCTCCCATGGACGCAACAACTGACGGCAACGATTCGATTCATCGTCTTTACCGCGATAACCATGGCTGGTTGCAAGGCTGGTTGCGTAAGCGCCTGGGTGATCGTGAGCATGCGGCGGATGTGGCGCAGGACACGTTCCTGCGCCTGCTGGTGTCGGGGCGCTTGCCCGGTCCGCAGGAGAGTCGCAGCTACCTCGCGCAGATTGCCCGCAACCTGGTGATCGACCAGTGGCGGCGTCTGCGCATCGAGCGCGCTTATCTGGAGAGCATCGCGCATCTGCCGGAGCCCGAATCGCCGTCGCTCGAAACCCGGGCCTTGATCCTTGAAACGCTGACCCAGATCGATGCGATGCTCGATCGCATGCCGGATAACGTGCGCCAGGCTTTTCTGCTCTCGCAATTCGAAGGGCTGAGTTATGCGCAAATTGCCGAGCGGCTCGGGGTTACCGTCAGCTCGGTGCAGAAGTACATGACCCGCGCGATCCTGGCCTGCTATCAACTGGTCTACGAATCATGAACCGCGCCCACGATGCGCCCATCGAGCCTGCCATCGTCGAGCAAGCCAGTGAATGGTTGATGCTGCACTGGGGCGGCGACCTGGATGCAGAAAAGCGTCAGGCCTTCACGCTTTGGCAGCAGGCCCATCCGGAACACCGCCGCGCCTGGCAGCGATTGCAGCAGTTGCAGGAAACCTTCGGCGCGGTGCCGGCCGGTCGTGCACGGGCCGTACTGCGCGATAGCCCTGATCCGCAGCGCCGCGCCGCCTTGAAGATGCTGGGCCTGCTACTGGTTGCCGGTGGCAGCGGCTATCTGCTGCAGAACCAGGTGTCCTGGCGCGCAACCTTTGCCGAACACCGCACCGCCACCGGCGAGATTCGCCACATGACCTTGAGCGACGGCACCCGGCTCGACCTCAACAGCAACAGTGCGATCGACCTGCGTTTTACTGCGCAAGAGCGCCGGATAAAGCTGATCCGGGGCGAGATTCTGCTCACCAGCGGAAACGACCCCGTCCGCCCATTGATCGTGGAAACCGCCAGTGGGGATGTCCAGGCATTGGGAACACGGTTCTCTGTACGTGAAATGGACGACGGCGCCCGTGTCGAACTGTATGAAGGCCAACTGCGCATCAGCCCTCGGCATGCAGCGCCGGTGCTGATGAATGCAGGCAACAGCGTATGGTTCAGCGCCAATGGCACCGACCCGATGAAGCCTGCGAACCCGAACGGCAGCAGTTGGAGCCAAGGGCGTCTGGTGGCCGAGCGTCAGCCGCTGGGTCGGTTCCTGGCCGAGCTGGCGCGTTATCGACCGGGCTGGATTCGTTGCGATGACACGGTCTCGCACTTGCTGCTGACCGGCGTTTTTCCACTCGACAACACAGACACCGTCCTGGCCGCTCTCGAACGCACATTGCCCGTGCAGGTCGAGTCGGTGACCCGTTATTGGGTGACGGTGAAGCGCCGCGTCTGATATCTAAAAAAATTTAAGAAGCGCTTGTCGGTTTTCATGCCCCGTCCGGGATACCTCTTGAAAGCAAATCAAGAAGCATTCTCATGGGGAGTTCCGGAATGCCACATCATCCGACACAGACGTTTTTTCCGTTCAATGGCGTATTGCGCCGCGGCGTGTTCGCCACTTTGCTGGCCACCACGCCACTGCTGCCGAACCTGGCCTGGGCCGATGACGCCAGCGTGAGTCAGGCGCGTCAGTACAGCATCGCCGCGGGTAATCTCGATCAGGTTCTGAATCGTTTTGCCAGTGACGCGGGAATTCTGCTGTCGGTGGATGCGCAACTCACCGAGGGCAAGCGCAGCACCGGACTACAGGGGCGTTTCGACGTGGCCCAAGGGCTTGAACGGGTGCTCGCCGGCAGTGGCTTGCAGGCTGTCTACGCCCAAGGCGGCTGGTCATTGCAGCCGATCGCGGGAGGCGGTCCATTGCAACTGGGCGCCACACGCGTCAGCGCTACCGAGGCGGTTGAAAATGCCTGGGGACCGGTTGACGGCATTGTTGCCAAGCGCAGCGCCACCGGCACCAAGACCGATGCGGCGTTGGTGGAAATTCCGCAAACCATCAACGTCGTCACCGCCGCCGAGATCAGTTCCCGTAGCGCCCAAAGCGTGACCGAAGCCCTGCGCTACACGCCGGGCATTACCGGTGGTGGCTTTTCCGACCGCGTGAAGATTTTCGATGAGCCGACGTCGCGAGGGTTCTCGCCTACGCCGATTTACCTCGATGGCTTGCATCTGCCTTACGGTGGCGGCAGTACCGGTGGTGCGCTGCAAATCGAGCCCTATTCGCTGGAACGTATCGAGGTACTCAAAGGCCCGGCGTCGGTGCTGTACGGCCAGAATCAGCCCGGCGGTATCGTGAACCTGGTCAGTAAGCGTCCGACCGAAACCGCCTTGCATCAAATCAAATTCGAGGCCGGCAGCTACGACCATAAAAGCGCTGCCATCGACCTCGGTGGCCCGCTCGACGATGAAGGCAAGTTTCTCTACCGCCTGACCGCGCTGGCCAACGACAGCAACGATGAGATCGACTATGTCGAGGAAAAACGCCAGTTCATCGCCCCCAGTTTCACCTGGCGTCCGAGTGAAGACACCAGCCTGACGCTCTTTGCCCAGTACCAGAAAGACAAGGGCGTTCCCGAAGCGCAGGGGCTTCCGGCCGTGGGCACGTTGTTCGATAACCCCAATGGCAAGATCGACCGCGACCTGTTCCTCGGTGAGCCCGACGTCAACGATTACCACCGTGAGCAATACGCGTTCGGCTACGAGTTTTCCCATCGGCTGAACGACGTCTGGACCCTGAAACAGAACGCGCGCTACGCACGGGTCAATGACCACTACACCGCGCCGCTGCATGGCTACCGGTTCGTCACCAACCCGATCACCGGGCAAAACGACCAGCGTTACCAGACTCGCTACGGCGTGGACTGGCAACAGGACAACAAAGTCTTCGGTGTGGATAACATTGCCCAGGCCGAGTTCGACACCGGTCCGTTCAGCCACACGGCAATCGTCGGGCTGGATTACTACCACTTCAATTCGAAATTCGACGGTCTGTATGATTACAACCCGCCGATCATCGACTTGTTCACACCGACCTATGGTCAGCCCCTTAACTTCGGCAACAACTACCGCTGGGATAACACCATCACCCAGACCGGGTTGTACGCCCAGGATCAGATCAAGCTCGATCAGTGGGTGTTTGTCCTCGGCGGCCGCTATGACTGGGCCGAGACCGACAACAAGCAACCGCTGAGCGGCGCTCACACCAGCAGCAAGGATGAGAAATTTACCGGGCGCGGTGGCATCGTCTACCTGTTCGATAACGGCCTGGCGCCTTTCATCAGCTACTCGGAATCGTTCCTGCCGCTCAGCGGCACTAACGTGCAGGGCAAGGCGTTCGACCCTTCTACCGGCAAGCAGTACGAGGCGGGCGTGAAATACCAACCGCCGGGGCAGAACAGTTTCGTGCAGATTTCCGCTTATGAACTGGAGCAGGAAAATATCCTGACCACCGACCTCGGCAACCCCGGGTTCAGCAATCAAAGCGGTGCGATTCGCTCCAAGGGCGTCGAGTTTGAAGCCAAGGCAGAGGTCACTGAAGCACTGGACGTGATCGCTTCGGCGTCGCGCAACGACATCAAATACACCAAGGACAACGATGGTCGCAAAGGCCGTCATCCGGCGGGCAATCCGCCGCTGACCGCCGCGCTCTGGGTCAATTACACGGTGCTCGGCGATACGCCATTGGCAGGCGTCGGTGCGGGGGTTGGCGCACGTTATGCCCGAGGCAGCTATGGTGATGACTACGAGGGCGCGTTTCAGATCGACTCCTACACGGTGTACGACGCCAGTCTGACATATGACCTGGGCATGTCGGCCTTCAAACTGAAAGGCGTGAAACTGGCGCTGAACGTGAAAAACCTCGCCGACAAGGAGTACGTTGCCAGCTGCCGCAGCCAATGGGATTGCTACTACGGGGATGGACGGACGGTGGTGTCGAGCGTGAGTTACGACTGGTAAGTCGCGCTAACCCTGTGGCGAGGGAGCAAGCTTCCTCGCCACAAATCTGCATTTCTTTTTCACGGTTTCGACGACAGATCCGCCATGCCCTTGAGCAATTCGATGGGCAATGGGAAGACAATGGTTGAACTCTTGTCCCCGGCAATCGAACTCAGCGTCTGCATGTAGCGCAATTGCATGGCACCTGGCTGACGGCCCAGCATTTCGGCCGCCTGCATGAGTTTTTCCGAGGCCTGCAATTCGCCTTCGGCATGAATGACTTTCGCCCGGCGTTCGCGCTCGGCTTCGGCTTGCTTGGCGATGGCGCGGACCATCGATTCGTTGAGGTCGACGTGCTTGATTTCGACATTGGCGACCTTGATGCCCCAGGCGTCGGTCTGGGCGTCGAGCACTTGCTGGATGTCGATGTTCAATCGTTCGCGCTCGGCCAGCAATTCATCCAGTTCATGTTTGCCCAGGACCGCGCGCAACGTGGTCTGCGCCAATTGGCTGGTGGCCATGAGGAAATCTTCAACCTGAATGATTGCCTTCTGCGGATCGAGAACACGGAAATACAGCACGGCGTTGACCTTGACCGACACGTTGTCGCGGGTGATCACGTCCTGGGGCGGCACATCGAGCACCACGGTGCGCAGATCGACGCGAACCATCTGCTGAACCACCGGGATCAGCAGGATCAGACCGGGCCCCTTGACCTGCCAGAAACGGCCGAGCTGGAAGACCACACCGCGTTCGTATTCGCGCAGGATGCGAAAGGTCGAACCCGCCAGTGCAATCAGCAACAGCAGCAGCGCGGCAAAACCCAATTGCAGGCCCATGACTATTCTCCAGGCGGTGCCGCGTCAGCCGCGGCGACTTGCAGCAGTAATCCCTTGCGCGCCACCACTCGCACACGTTGCCCCGGTTGCAGCGGTGTGGCGCTGAGTACTTGCCACTGTTCGCCTTGCAGGTGCACCCATCCGGTCAAGGCATTGCCAGCCTGTAATGAAGTGACCGGGGTGACGCTGCCAATCAGCCCGGCATCGCCACTGACGGTGTGGCGCGGTCGGGTTTTCAGGGCTTGGATCAGCAGGAAGATCAGCAGCAGCGCGCTGAGCAATCCCAGGCCGATCATCAACGGCACGGGCACGTCAGTGTTGGTCAGGATCACCGCGCCGATCACGAACATCACAATGCCGCCCAGACCGATCACGCCATAGTTGGGCAAGGCCGCTTCGGCAATCAGAAACGCGATGCCAAAGACGATCAGCCAGGCGCCCATCGGGTTGGGCACCAACAGCACAACCGGATCCGCCGCGAGAGCGGAACCGCTCACGGCCAAAAACAGGGCAACGGCACAACAACGGGTAATCACGTGACCCTCCGGGAGAGTCGTCAGGTGGCTCTGTATACAGTTTAGTCGAGGCTCGGGTTGTATGAATTTTGATCAGTTGCCGGCTTCGATCCGGTGGGCAGATTTCCCGCGCGATGGTCCAGGCGCGCCTAGACTTTCAAGGGAGAGAACGGGTTTAACCATCGTCCGCCGACCTTCATTGCGGACACCGAGGTGCATCATGCGTATGGCAAGAACCGTGCAGAGCAGCCTGGAAAAAGCCAACTGCGAATTCGACATCGTCGCCCATCCTCACTCGGCCAGCAGCCTTGAAACGGCGCGGGTCGCGGGCATTCCTGCCGAACGGGTGGCCAAATCGGTGATCCTCGACGACCACCACGGTCATTACCTGATGGCGGTACTGCCAGCGAGCCGTCATCTGGACCTGAGCAAAGTGCGCGGCAGCGGCGAATGGCAGATCACCCGGGAAAGCACTTTGGCGCATCTGTTCAATGACTGTGAGCGTGGAGCGGTGCCGGCGTTGGGTGAATCCTATGGACTGGACATGGTCATCGACCCGCTGCTGACCCGGCAGAAAGACATCTACCTGGAGGCCGGCAACCACAATAATCTGCTGCACATGAGCATGCCGGAGTTTCTGAAAATGGTGCCGCATGCTGAAGTGTGCGAGCTAAGTCATTGAGTGTTGCGGCGTCGGTGATACGGCCATCGCGGGCAAGTGACGCTCCCACATAGACCTCGATTTCTGTGGGAGCATGGCTTGCCCGCGATTGACTGCGCAGCAGCCACCTCCCAATCGATTCATTTCCAAGGAGCCAACATGGAATCCCCAACGCACAGCCTCCCATCCCTGTTCAAACAACTCGGCCTGGAAAACGACCCGGTCAGCATCGACCAATTCATCACCACTCACTCGCCACTCAAACCAGAACTGCACCTGGCAGACGCGTTCTTCTGGACCGATAGCCAGGCGGCATTTTTGCGTGATGAGATACTCGAAGACGCGGATTGGGCGGAGGTGGTGGATCAGTTGAATGTGTTGTTGAGGAGCGGGCGAGCAGTTTGAACTTTCAGATGTGCTGCGATTTTCCAGATTGCTGTGAAAGGTAAAAAGGACCAGAATTAAGACCTCATATGAGGTCTTAATTATGCAAAGTGTCTTAGCCGATATGGCTGTCAGTGTTTCCGAGCTGAAGAAAAATCCTTCCGCGGTTCTGAGTGGTGCGCAGGGTGGCCCTGTGGCGGTGTTAAATCACAATCGTGTGATGGGGTACATGGTTCCTGCGGATGTTTTCGAGCGGATGGTGGAACGACTGGATGATTTGGAGCTGGCGGAAATTGTCCGTTCCCGCCTTAATGAAACGCCAATACCGGTCACTCTGGATGACTTATAAGCTTGAGTTCCTGCCGTCGGCACGCAAGGAATGGGACAAACTAGGCCATACGCTGCGTGATCAATTCAAAAAGAAGTTGGCGGAAAGACTCGAGATGCCTCGAATTCCGTCTGACACGCTTCATGGCATGCCCGACTGCTACAAAATAAAACTGAAAGCGTCGGGGTACCGACTGGTTTATCAGGTTATTGACGAGCGTGTAGTGGTTTCTGTCGTCGCAGTGGGTAAGCGAGAACGAAGCGAAGTGTATGAGCGGGCCAGGAAACGCTGATCGTCGCCAAATTGTTTCAAAACTTGACCGCCTTTCCCTTCAAATGCGATATTGATAGTTAGCAAACTAACAGTGTGTGCATTCCCTCGTGCCGAAGAACCTCGACGCTCTCCAGATGAACATCAGCAGTGCCATGGTGGTGGCCGCCAGGCATTGGCGGAAGATCTGCCAGACCACGCTGGTCAATTATGGAATCTCCGAAGCCTGCGCCGTCCCGTTGTTGATGATCGGGCGTCTGGGGGAGGGTGTGCGGCAGGTCACGGTGGCGCAGGCAGCGGGGATGGAAAGTCCATCGCTGGTGCGCTTGCTCGATCAGCTCTGTCATTCCGGCTATGTGTGCCGGACCGCCGATGCCCATGATCGCCGCGCCAAATGTTTAAGCCTCACAGAGCGTGGGCGGGAGCTGGTACAGGCGGTCGAAATTGAGCTGGTGCGCCTGCGCCACGAAGTACTCGAAGGGATCGACCAGAGCGATCTGGAAGCGACGCTGCGAGTGCTGAGAGCCTTTGAAGGCGCGAACGCGCCGTCGGTGGTCAGCCCTTGAACGGATTTTTTACCGGCATGCCCCCAGCGCGCGACTGGTTCTACGGTGTGCGCACGTTTGCGGCATCGATGATTGCGCTGTACATCGCCATGCTCATGCAAATGCCTCGTCCGTATTGGGCGATGGCCACGGTTTATATCGTCTCCAGCCCGTTCGTCGGCCCTACCAGTTCCAAGGCGCTGTACCGCGCCATTGGTACTTTTCTCGGGGCAATGGCGGCAGTGTTTTTCGTGCCGATGTTCGTTCAGAGCCCTTATGTGCTGGTGGTCGTCATCGCCTTGTGGACCGGAACGCTGCTGTTCCTGTCCCTGCACCTGCGCACCGCCAATAGCTATGCGCTAATGCTCGCCGGCTACACCTTGCCGCTGATCGCCCTGCCGGTGGTGGATAACCCGCTTGCGGTGTGGGAGGTGGCCGAGGCGCGCACGGAAGAGATCTTTCTGGGCATCGCCGTCGCGGCGGTGATGGGTGCCATGTTCTGGCCCCGAAGGCTGGCGCCGGTGTTCAACGATTCGGTGAGCAAATGGTTTACCGATGCCTCGACCTACAGCCTGCGGTTCCTCAGCCGTAACGTGCAACCGGACGAAGTCAGCGCATTGCGCTCGTCAATGGTGACTACCTTCAACTCCCTGGAACTGATGATCGGCCAGTTGCCCCATGAAGGCGCTCGGCCTCAGACCGTGCGCAATACCAAAGAGCTGCGCGGGCGGATGATTCACCTGTTGCCGGTCATCGACGCCCTCGACGACGCGCTGTATGCCCTTGAACGGCGTACGCCCGAGCTGGTGGCCAGGTTCGCTCCGTTGCTCGCCGCGACCACCGAATGGCTCGACCATAAAGACGCCGACCTCAACCGTTGGCAGGCGCTGAAACATCAGCTCGAAGCCCTGCAGCCGAGTGCCGATGAGCTGGAAGATCGCAAGCAGTTGCTGTTCTCCAACGCGATCTATCGCCTCGGTGAGTGGATCGATTTGTGGCAGGACTGTCGCAGCCTGCAATACGCCATCCAGTGCGAAAGCCAAGACAGCTGGCGCGCGGTGTACCGCCACTGGCGTCTGGGTCGCCTGTCGCCGTTCCTGGATCGCGGGCTGATGCTGTATTCGGCGGCGTCCACTGTCACCGCGATCATCGTGGCCTCGGTGTTGTGGATTTTGCTGGGCTGGACCGACGGCGGCAGTGCGGTGATTCTCGCGGCGGTGGCGTGCAGCTTCTTCGCCTCGATGGACGACCCGGCGCCGCAGATTTACCGGTTCTTTTTCTGGACGGCGATGTCGGTCGTGTTCGCCAGCCTCTATCTGTTTCTGGTGCTGCCGAACCTGCACGACTTCCCGATGCTGGTGCTGGCCTTTGCGGTGCCGTTCATTTGCATCGGCACCCTGACGGTCAAGCCGCAGTTCTATTTGGGCATGCTGCTGACGCTGGTCAATACCTCGTCCTTCATCAGCATCCAGGGCGCTTACGACGCGGACTTCCTGAGCTTCGCCAACTCCAATCTGGCCGGCCCCGTCGGTTTGCTGTTTGCTTTTGTCTGGACCCTGATCGCCCGTCCGTTCGGTGCGGAACTGGCAGCCAAACGCCTGACCCGTTTCAGCTGGCGCGACATCGTCAGCCTCACCGAACCGGCCACGCTGTCCGAGCATCGTCACCTGGGTGTGCAGATGCTCGATCGCCTGATGCAGCACCTGCCGCGACTGGCCATCATCGGCCAGGACACTGGTATTGCGCTGCGTGAAGTGCGCGTGGCGCTGAACCTGCTCGACCTGCTGGCCTACACGCCGCGCGTCACCGGTGTGCCGCAAACGCTGCTGCATCAGGTGGTGGCCGAGGTCGGCGAATACTTCAAGGCCTGTCTCAAGGCTGGTGAACGTCTGCCGGCGCCGAGTGCTTTGTTGATGACCCTCGACCGCACCCGTCGGGCACTCAACACCGAGTGCGATGACGGCGCGCGACTGCACTTGCTGCATGCCTTGAGCGGGCTGCGCCTGGCGTTGTTGCCGGGGGTGGAATTTGTCGGCACGGGCGAACTCGAAGAACCGCTTCCCCATGGCATCGATGGAGCGCCTTTATGATCGGTGATCTGGATATCAGCGGAGTGTTCCTGCCTACGCTGCTGGTGCTGATGGGCATTACGTATGTGATTTTCCTGCTGGTGCACGGGCTGCTGACGCGTCTGCACTTTTACCGTCTGGTCTGGCACCGGGCATTGTTTAACGTGGCTCTCTACGCCCTGCTCCTCGGCGCCGTGGATTCACTCAGTCGATACCTGATGACATGAAAAAACCTTTTTTGACTATCGGTCGCGTGGTCCTGACCCTGCTGATCGTGACCTTTGCTGTCGTCGTGGTCTGGCGCATGGTGATGTACTACATGTTTGCCCCGTGGACCCGAGACGGGCACATCCGTGCCGACATCGTGCAGATCGCACCGGACGTGTCCGGGCTGATCCAGACCGTGGAAGTGCGCGACAACCAGTTGGTGAAACGGGGCCAGGTGCTGTTCAGCATCGATCAGGACCGTTTCAAACTGGCGTTGCGCCAGGCCAAGGCCGCTGTGGCCGACCGTCAGGAAACCCTGGCTCAGGCGCAACGCGAGCACAAGCGTAACCGTGGCCTGGGCAACCTGGTGCCTGGCGAGCAACTGGAAGAAAGCCAGTCCCGCGTAGCCCGCGCCGAAGTGGCCCTGATGGAAGCTCAGGTGGCGGTGGACAGCGCCCAGCTCAACCTGGATCGCTCGACCATTCGCAGCCCGGTGGACGGCTATGTCAACGATCGCGCCCCGCGCACCCAGGAGTTCGTCACGGCCGGACGTCCGGTGTTGTCGGTGGTCGACAGCAATTCTTTTCACATCGACGGGTATTTCGAAGAGACCAAACTGGACGGCATTCACGTCGGTCAGAGCGTCGACATTCGGGTCGTGGGCGACCGTGCTCGTTTGCGTGGGCACGTCGAAAGCATCGTGGCGGGTATTGAAGACCGTGACCGCAGCAGCGGCAGTAACCTGCTGCCGAACGTCAATCCGGCGTTCAGCTGGGTGCGGCTGGCCCAGCGGATTCCGGTGCGAATTGCCTTCGACGACGTGCCGGCAGATTTCCGCATGATCGCCGGGCGGACCGCGACGGTGTCGATCATCGACGATCAGCAGGAGCCCGCGAAATGAGCAGGGCCTCAGGTTTGGCGGTCGCCGGATTAGGCCTGTTGCTGTCAGCGTGTCAGGTGGTCGGGCCGGATTACCATTTGCCTGACGAAGCCGCGGTGCACCGTGATGATTTTCAGGGTGAGCTGGCGGTGAACGACAAGAACGTTGTTTCGGCGCCGGTGCCCAGTGATTGGTGGCGGTTGTACAAAGACCCGCGCCTCGATCAGTTGGTCCAGCAAGCCATGGCCACCAATACCGATTTACGCGTCGCCGCGGCCAGTCTTTTAAGGGCGCGAGCTCAAGTCGACGAAGCCGAAGCGGCCGGGGGCTGGAGTGGCGGCGTGAAGATCGGCGCCCAGCGTTTGCAGGAGTCCGGCGAAGCGTTCCTGCTGCCGGACAAAGTGCCCGTGGCCAACGTTGGCGACATCGGCATTACGACCTCGTATCAGTTCGACCTGTTCGGCACGTTGCAGCGCGGGATCGAGGCGGCGAAAGCCAATGCCGATGCGACACAAGCCGCAGCCGATACCGCACGAATCACCCTGGTGGCCGACGTCGTTCGGGCTTATACCCAGGTTTGCGCGGCCAATGAAGAGCGGGAAATCGCCCAGCATTCCCTCGACTTGCAGGCCCAGGGCACCACGTTGATCCAGCGGTTGCGCGACGCCGGGCGTGGCGATGAAACCCAGGTCACTCGCTCGCAAACCCAGTTCAAATCCCTGCGCGCCGAGATGCCGCGTTATGAGGCTGCGCGCCAGGCCGGCTTGTTCCGTCTGTCGATGCTGTTGGCCAAACCGGTGGACCAGCTGCCGGCCGGCACCGCCACCTGCGCCGAACTGCCGAAAATTGCCCAGCTGTTGCCGGTGGGCGACGGCGCGACCTTGCTCAAGCGCCGCCCCGATGTACGCCAGGCCGAACGCCGACTCGCCGCCGCGACCGCCGGTATCGGCATTGCCACCGGCGAGTTGTACCCGGACATCAGCATCGGCGCGTCCGTCGGTACCGTCGGCATTCTGGAAAACCTTGGCAAGCCGGCCACCAATCGCTGGGGTTTCGGTCCATTGCTGACCTGGACCGTGCCGTCCAACGGCTCACGGGCGCGCATTCGTGAGGCCGAAGCGACAACCCAAGGCTCGCTGGCGCATTTCGATGGCGTGGTGCTCAACGCCATCCGCGAGACCCAGACCGGTCTGGCCCAGTATTCGGCATTGCTGCAACGACGCGATGCCCTCGCCGATGCCGAGCAATCCGCGCAACAGGCGGCAGACCAGACCCACCGCTTCTTCCAGGCTGGCCGCGCGTCATTCCTGGCGGACCTTCAGGCCACCCGGACCTACACCGATGTGCGGGCACAACTGGCTGCCGCCAACACTCAAGTCGCCATGAGCCAGATCGATTTGTTCCTCGCATTGGGTGGCGGTTGGGAAAGCGGACGAACGCAAGGCTCGAATGCCAGCAAACCCTGAGGCCGTTGCTATGCTTTGATTGTTGGGCTGACGCGCCACGAGCCACGCCAGTCCACTGATCAAGGCTCGCGTTGGTCATGGGGATTAAAAATAATGAAAAACCCTTATGCTCCCGGCTTCTGGTGCGCTATTGCCGCGCTGGTCCTGCTGTCGGCCACTTATTTCTACGGCATCATGCTGGCCCACCAGATCGACAAGGCTCTGGTGTTCCTCGACAGCGCCTCGGCGCTGATTGCGGTGTTGGCCATTGTGGTCGTCGCCTGGGCTTCGGTTCAGGGCACCCGAATCAAGAAAAGACACCTCGAACAAGGCAAAACCCTGGTGCTCATCTGGGACACCAAGGTGGCATTGCGGCGGGTGGAAACGGTGTTCGACCGTTATTTCTGGGGCAGCTACTGGCAACCGGGGCGCACGTTTCAGGAAGTCATGGGCGAACTGACCGGCACGCCGCTGGAAAAAAGCCTCGAAGCCTTGAAGAAGCAATGCCTGGCACTGGACAGGCAAGTCGCTGACGAGGGCCGGCACTGGCTCAGCAATGCCCGTGAACTCTCCGACGTCGCCACCGCCATGGCCCGCGAACGTTATCAACTGGACTTCTGCGACCCGCGCGCGGACGTGACGGGCGGGGCGGTGATCAATCGGGATTTTGAGGTGCTGGTCTATACGTGGACCGCGCGGCTGAAAAGCTTTGATCATCAGCTGGATGAGATAGAGGTCCAGTATTCCTGAGTCAGGCCCCAGGTCCCTGTAGGAGCTAAGCTTGCTCGCGATTGCGAATACACCTTCACCATCAAAGTGATTGAAAATCGCCATCGAGAGCAAGCTTTGCTCCTGCCGCGATGGCGATTTCATGTATGCCGAAACTCTCACTCCCCTCGCACGGTCCCATAGACACTCTTTCACCTTTAATCATTGGGTCGCCCGGCGTGGCCGGTGCTAATCTCCATCCCACTTTCAGCGCAGTCGTATCCATAGCCCGGCACGGGTTCAGGGAAGACGGCCACACCTTCAAATCACGGACATTGGGTAATTCATGAATAAATCAGCAGGCGTGCTTCTTGGAATTGTCGTGGCCATCGGTGCAATCAGCGCCGGCGGTGCCTGGTACACCGGAACCAAACTGGAAGGTGTGCTGAACAGCTCGATCGCTGATGCCAACAAAGAACTGCAAGCGGCGCTGGTCGGCTCCAACGGCACTGCCTCGCTGGAGCTGGTTTCGCTGGAACGCAACGTCTTCAGCAGCACCGCCCACTATCGCCTCAAGGGCGAAGGCGAGATGTTCGGTGAAGCGCCGGTTGAATTGCTGTTCGTAGACCGTATCGAACACGGTCCGCTGCCGTTCTCGCGACTCGTGTCGCTGAAGTGGCTGCCGGTCATGGCCACCAGTCATTACGAATTGGAAAAGACGCCGCTCACCGAGAAGTGGTTCGCGGCGGCCAAGGACAAATCCCCGCTCACCGGCGTGGTCAACATCGGCTATGACAAGGCCACCAACGGCACGCTGCAATTGCTGCCGCTGGACGTCGCGCTGGACGACAAGTCCCACCTGAAATTTTCCGGTCTGAACATGGATGTCGCTGCCAGCGCGCAGGCGCAAAAGGTCAAGGCCGACGGGTACATGGACAGCCTGACCCTGAGCACAGTGGCTGAAGATCAGACCCCGGTGAAAGTCGAGATGAACGGCCTGACCTTCGCTAGCAACCTGACCAAGAGCACGTACGGTTACTACACCGGCGAAAACACGGTCGAACTGACCGACAGCAAGACCACTTTCGGCGCCAAGCAGTCGATCCTGGGCGTGAAGAAATTCGAGATGAAGAACAAGACCGAAGAATCGGGCACCAGCGCTTCGGGGCGTGCTGATTACAAGGTGGGCGAAGTGTCCTTGAACGGCAAGACCATCGGCTCTGCGCAGATGGCCATGAGCCTGAAGAACCTCGATATTCCGGCAACGATGTCGTTGATGCAGATCTACCAGAGCAAACTGCAACCGTACGAGAAAGCCGCCGCTGAAGCTGCCGCCGCCGGTGAACCCGCGCCAGAACTGGTCCTGACCCCGGCTGAAGAAGCACAGGTCAAAACCGGTCTGGAAAAACTGCTGGCTGCCGGCCCGCAGGTGGCACTGGAAAACCTGTCGCTCAACACCGCCAACGGCGAAAGCCGCGCCAACCTGGTGCTCGACCTGACCAAGCCGCAATCCATGGACTTGCCGGCAGATCAGCTGACCCGCCAACTGATTGCCCTGCTGGACGTCAATGTTCAGGTCTCCAAGCCGATGCTCGTTGACCTGTTCACCGTGCAGTCGCAAATCGACGGTCAGACCGACGCCAAGCTCATTGCCGATCAAGCCACTGCCACTGCTGACATGTTCAGCAGCATGGCGGTCGGTTCGCAGTTTGCGAAGCTGGACGGCAACAACATCGTCAGCAAATTGCACTACGCCAATAATCAGGTCGAATTCAACGGCCAGAAAATGACCGTGGAAGAATTCATCGGCTTCCTGATGAGTAAAGTGGGCGGTTCTGGCGAAGTCGAAGTCCAGTAAACCTGCAGCCCCCAAAAAACGCCCGGCCTCTGAACACTGCAGACGCCGGGCGTTTTGCTGTCCGGGTTTTGCGCCAGTTTTTTACTTGATCGCCGACGGTTCGAACCGATCCAGCGCCCGATTGACTGTCAGCTCGCTCAGCATGATCACCTGCGCAATGCCCAACAGCGCATTACGCGACGTCCCTTCCAGATGATCCGCCAGATCAGTGGCCATCACATTGGCCGACGCGAGTGACTCGCAGGCATAAGCCAGCAGGGTTTCGGTATCGGCCTCGGGGTTGACGGTGAAGAGGGTGCAGAGTTTGCGTGGGGTGGCTTTGATGTCGGCGAACGAGGGGGGGCGCTCGGTCACTTCGTGATGAGAATTTGAATCGGGGTTTTCAGCTAACGCTGTTGGATCGGTATTAGGAGGATCTGGAGTTATTTTGGACATAGGCTGTGTTCCCTGGCTGAGCGCCTACCTTTTTGCTACTAAACGAAAAGGGCGGCGGCTATACGCAGGTTAGTAGACCGGGGAACTCAGCAAAGCCGGCGCGCCCGAAGGCGCCCTACGTACAGCCACCATCAAAATCCAGATATTGGAATACCTGTCTGACAGTTGCACGTGCGGCTGAAATACCACGGGCTACTAAACCCGATCACTGCGAATCAGTGACCCGGCTGAAGTTACCGACCCGCCCCAAGGCGCACAAGCCGGCGGATTCTGGCGTACCTGTAGGCATCCACGCAAGGTGATGTAGCTTTCAAGAAGTGAAGCTGACGGCGATTAAACAGGGCCATCTAAAACGAAACTCAGCAAGCCCAAAGCCATATCCCAGCCAGACAGAAAACCCCAACAAACACGCTCAAACTGTAGGAGCGAGCCTGCTCGCGATGGGGCCAGAACAGCCCACACAAATCACAAAAACCTGATTGCAGCACACCAGCCCCGGGATATTTCCCACACCCTCAGCAGAAACATCCTCCCCCTGTAGGCGCTGCCGCAGGCTGCGATCTTTTGATCTTGAAAGACAAAAAATCGCAGCCTCGTTTCACTCGACAGCTCCAGGAGCGAGCCTGATCGCGATGAAAACAGACCATTGCAATCAGGCTCGCACACTCGATTTGCGGCACTGTGACCCTAGCAGTTCCGCTAGTACCCAACACCCGCCGAATGCACCACAGTAAAACCCTGAACCGACGCATCATTCAGGGAGCCCGCCCCATGCCATCCAATCGCGAAACCCTGCTCTGCCGCTACTACTACGACCCACTGGATCGCCTCGCCGATTCCGCGTTGCCTGTTACAGCGCAAGTGAGCATCCAGCGCTTTTACCAAAAAAACCGCCTCGCCACTGAGGTTCAAGGCGTGGTGCAGCGCTCGATCATGCAGCACGACGATCAACTGCTGGCGCAACAACATCGCCAGACCGGCGCCGAAGCAACAACCCGACTACTCGCCACCGACCAACAGCGCTCGGTGTTGAACGTGTTGAACGCAACCCAGCCAAATCCTCTCGCCTATACAGCTTATGGTCACCGCCCATCCGAAAGCGGCTTACTCAGCCTGCTCGGCTTCAACGGCGAACGCCCGGACCCGGTGACCGGGTGTTATTTGTTGGGTAATGGCTATCGGGCATTCAGCCCGGTGTTGATGCGGTTTAACAGTCCGGACAGTTGGAGTCCGTTTGGCGAAGGTGGGTTGAATGCGTATGCGTATTGCGACGGGGATTCGGTGAACCGACTGGATCCGACAGGGCATGCAGGTATCTTTGGAATGCTGAAATTTATCGGAAGAAAGCTCGGTTTCAGAAAGTCATCGCATGTCGCTCACAAAGCAGCCTCAACCTCTTCTCTTCATGCCGATGTCGGATCAACCATTTCCCAAGGAAGTTCTTCCTCTGGTTACGCAACTATAAAATCCTATTCAAGTGTCTCGGCCACCCCCCCATTACCTTCGCGCTCCCCACCCGGAAGTATTACTCAGAGTCCTGTCTCCACCATTGGCCCCTCAGCCTCTGTTCGTGGACGCAATCCAAATAAAGCTCAATTAGTACCGGACACCACACTCCGTGAGTTACCGTGGCAGCATCCTCAGGTGGCTACCAGAGAATGGGCTGCCACGATTCAGAATGTGCCTGATGAACAGCTGGCAAACTCCGTACTAATTCCACGACCCGGCGCAGGAATACACTCAGAAGTACGTCTTGCTGTGCAGGCTCGAGGTGAGGCTCTCGAGCCCACCCGGATGAAAATGTTTCAAAGCGACTACCAACCGGTTGGATACATGAACAAGAAAGGCGTGATGTCCGTGAAATGGGAAAGAACAAAAATCCGCCGTAGTTAATTGCACGAAACTTGCGCAAGCGCTCGTTGAGAACCATCAAGACTTACCCTTGAAAAGGGCGACAAGAAGTCGCCCTTTTCAATAGATTGAATGTGTTTATGTCGCATTGGCCGCGCCCCGATCCAGGCGCGGCCACAAAAGTAGATCGAATAGGGCGAAGTGTTCACCCAACATCCCGAATCAACCGCCACGCCTCATCCACCGACAACGGCTGCTTCATCCGCTCGGTAAGCATCGCCATCGCCCGCTCTTCATCGCACGCCACCGCTGCCGCCACCACGCCGTTCTTGCCAAACAACCCGATAAACGGCGGATGGTACGGATCGCCTTTGAACTCGACTTCATCCCACGACTCGGCATGCCCGAGGTAGTCGTAGTTTTTGCCGAAATGCCAGGTCCAGAAATACGGCACGTCGAGGTAATGCTCGTCGCCACCCAGCATGTTCGCCGCGGCGATGCGCGCGTGTTGCTGGGCCAGACGCCAGTGCTCGATTCGCTGTGGCTGGCCGTTGAGCGGGAAGGTGGCGATGTCGCCGACCGCCCAGAGTCCTTCCGCTACGCGCATGCCGCCGTCGACTTTGAGCGATTGATCTTTTTCCTTTGGCAAATCACTGAACACTTCAGTAGCGGGTGTGACACCAATCCCCACCAGCACCAGATCTGCGGGCAACCGCTGACCGGTGTCCAGATGCACGGCTTCAACTTTTGCACTGCCTTCGATGTGCGTGGCTTCGCCTTCGGTCTGAAAGCGCACGCCGTTCGCTTCGTGCCGGGCACGGATGGCCTTGCCGACGGAGTCGCCGAATTGAGCGGCGAAGGGCACGGCATGTCGGGCGAGCACGGTCACGTCCATGCCGTATTGACGCAGCGCCCCCGCAGACTCCAGGGCAATGAAACTGTCGCCGATGATCACGGCTTTCTGGCCTGGTGTTGCCGTTTTCAGGATCTCCTGCGCGTGCTGTTTGGAGCGCAGCAAAAAGACCTGTGGCAAATCGGCGCCGGGCAGCTTGAGCGGGTTGGGTGTGCCGCCGGTGGCGAGCAATGCAGCGTCGTAGGTCAGGGACTGGCCGTCCTTGAGTTGGAGGGATTTGTTCGGGGCATCAAGGTGGGCGACTTCACCGGTGATTCGTTCGATGCGTTGTTCGCGGTAAAACTGTTCATCGCGCAGCGGTGGGATTTCTTCCGGTGGCATCTCTCCGCCGATCACGAATTTGCTCAATACCGTACGGTCGTAACCCGCGTCGGTTTCTCGATCGATCAACAGGATTCGACCGCCGAAACCCTTTTCCCTCAACGCTGCAGCGCCCGCCGTGCCTGCGGCCCCCGCGCCAATGATCACAAATGTCCGATCATCGTCCGCAGGCGGAGTATGGGCGTCCGGCAGTGCCCGATCATCCACCCAGACTTCGTCGTCGCGCACTTCCACCGGATAGCGTTTCAGGCTGTCGAGCGAGGGCGGTTCACACAGGGCACCGTCTTCGATCCGATACGCCGCTTTATGCCACGGGCAAATCAACCGCCCGTTGCACACCGCGCCTTCTGCCAGCGGTGCGCCAGCGTGAGGGCATTCACCTTGATAGGCGCGGATTTGATCGCCGAACCGCAGCAAAACAATGTTCGTCTCCGCAATCTGGACCTCCAGGCCGTGGTGTTCAGGCACATCGGCGAAACGGGCGGCGCGGTGCAGGGTCATGATCGCTCTCCGGGCAGTCATTTCAGTTAAGAGTTAATTGCCGATCACGAGGTTCAGCCAAATCCCCCTGCCACGGCATGAACGGTACAGCTATAGTGCGCAAGCCGACGACGGCCCCATCCGCACAAGGTGCTCCGGAATGACCCGATTGACCTCTCTGTCCCCTTGGCTGGCGGCCCTTGCAGTCGCCTTCTGCGTGCAGTTTCCGGCACAGGCCCAGGAGCGTTTCACCCTGAACATTCCAGGTGTCACCGACGATCGACTCTTCACGGCTGCCGCCGCCAGCGATGCCGAAGGGTGTGGCGGTCACAATCTTTCTCCAGCGCTGAACTGGAACGCCGGCCCGGCAGGCACGCTCAGCTATGCGATCGTCATGCACGACCCGGATGGTCAGAAAGGCCAGGGCGTCGATCACTGGGTGCATTACGGGATCAAGGCCAACACCCATCAAATCGCTGCGGGTACAGGCGCCAAGCCTGGCCTCGAAGGCGTGGGTGGCACCAACAGCAAAGGCAGCACGACCTATGTCGGTCCTTGCCCGCCGATCGGCGACAGCGCGCATCACTACATCATCCAGCTCTATGCCCTGGACCTCGCTCCGGATGCCTTGCCCGCCGGCCTGACGCGTGTGCAACTGCTGGAAAAAATCAAAGGTCATGTGCTCAGGAACAGCAGCGTGGTGCGGCGTTATCACCGCTGAAGTTTTTTTCGGATGACTTAACCCGAACTGACCGGGCTGCCCGTCTCAGAGGATGAATGGATCATTATTCTCCTGAGGTCAGCCCCCATGTCCCTTCCTCTGCATTTCCTTCGCCCGGCCGCCCAGGGTTTCGCCGCCGGCTTATTGCTGTCGATTGCCGGATGTGGCGCTTCGTCCAAAACGGAACCGGCGCGTGTTTCCGTGTCGGCGCCGGCTCAAGCCGAGTTGAAGACAGAGGCGCTGGCGCTGGGTGACGCCACAATGGCCAAGCGCGCTGTTCGCGCGGCACCGTTTGCACCGATGCCTGAAGCGCCCCCATCGGGCTACCAGGATGAGCTGCGCGAGCAGTATGAAAATCTTGCTGATAACCCGATCCACAGTGTTGCCCAGGCACCGGTGTCGACCTTCAGCGCCGACGTCGATACTGGCGCTTATGCCAACGTCCGCCGCTTGCTCAATCAGGGGCGGCTGCCACCCGAAGGCGCGGTGCGACTCGAAGAAATGGTCAATTACTTTCCCTACGATTACGCCCTGCCCACGGACGGCTCGCCCTTTGGCGTGACCACCGAACTGGCACCCTCACCGTGGAACCCGCAGACGCGTTTGTTGCGGATCGGTATCAAAGCGTCGGACCGCGCGGTAGCGGAGCTGGCCCCGGCGAACCTGGTGTTTCTGGTCGATGTATCGGGCTCCATGGACCGCCGCGAAGGTTTGCCGCTGGTTAAAAGCACCCTGAAATTGCTGGTCGACCAGTTGCGCGAACAGGATCGCGTGTCGCTGGTGGTGTATGCCGGCGAATCCCGGGTGGTGCTGGAACCAACTTCCGGACGGGAAAAAGCGAAAATTCGCACAGCCATCGATCAATTGTCGGCGGGCGGTTCGACGGCTGGCGCGTCCGGCATCGAGCTGGCCTATCAATTGGCGCAACAGGCCTTCATCCCCAAAGGCATCAACCGCATCCTGCTGGCCACGGACGGTGACTTCAACGTCGGTGTCAGCGACTTCGACAGTCTCAAACAAATGGCTGTGGATAAACGCAAAACGGGAGTCTCCCTGACCACCTTGGGTTTTGGTGTGGATAACTACAATGAGCACTTGATGGAGCAACTGGCCGATGCCGGCGATGGGAACTATGCCTACATCGATAACCTGCGCGAGGCGCGCAAAGTGCTGGTGGATCAGCTCGGCTCGACCCTCGCCGTCGTGGCAAAAAACGTGAAGCTGCAAGTGGAGTTCAATCCGGCGCAAGTCAGCGAATATCGGCTGTTGGGTTATGAGAATCGCGCGTTGAAACGTGAGGATTTCAGCAATGACAAGGTCGATGCCGGTGAGATCGGTGCAGGGCATACGGTGACGGCCTTGTATGAAATTGTTCCGAAGGGTGAGAAGGGTTGGCTTGAGCCGTTGCGTTATGGCGACTCCACTGTCCCCAAGTCCGGGAGTTCAGATGAATTGGCGATGCTGCGTGTGCGATATCAGTTGCCGGAAGGTGGGAACAGTCGCCTGATCGAGCGGCCGATTGCGGCGGGTTCGGAAGGCAAAGCCAGCGACGACTTGCGATTCGCGGCGGCCGTGGTGGCGTTTTCTCAACAGCTCAAGGATGGACGTTACACCGGCACTTTCAGTTTGAAGGAAACCGAGGTGCTGGCGCGGGGTGCCAGGGGTGATGACCGTTTTGGCCTGCGCGCGGAATTCGTGCAGTTGGTGGAACTGGCGCAGAGCCTTCAACTTCCCGCTACCGCGGGCCAGCAGGCGCAGATAGGAGGCAACCACTGACATGTCTGCATCCGAACCGAGCGACGAATCGCTGCTGGCCCGATATCGCTCGGGTGACGGGCCGGCGTTCGAGATCTTGTACGCCCGTCATCGCCAGGGGCTTTATCGGTTCCTGCTCGGGCTCAGCGGCAAATCCGAGCTGGCCGAAGAGGTTTATCAAGACACCTGGCTCAGCCTGATCCGCAGCACCAGTCAGCCACAAGGTCGGGCGAATTTTCGTACATGGCTGTATCAGATCGCCCGCAACCGACTGATTGATCATTGGCGTAAACACGGCATTCGCAACCCGTTGCACGACAGCTATGACGAACAGGTGCATGCCTTGAGCGACGACTCTGCCGACCCCGAGCAACTGCTGAGCCTGAGCCGCGACAGCCAACGCCTGGAAAACGCGCTGCACACCTTGCCCGCGGACCAGCGCGAAGTCTTCCTGCTGCGCGCACATGGCGATCTCGACTTGCCGCAGATCGCCACCCTTACCGAAACCCCGCTGGAAACCGTTAAAAGCCGCTTGCGTTACGCCCAGCAAAAACTGCGTCGGCTGCTGGCCGAGGAGGTACTGACATGACTGACGCCCGTCCTGCACCGGAAGAGGAAGTGGTGAAGCACTTTCGAGAACACGCCAGCGGCGAGCCACCCGCGCATCTGGATGCCTTCATCCTGTCCGCTGCACACCGTGAAACGCCCTCGCCGAAACCCTCTGTTTGGCAACGCTGGGTACAAGCCTGCCAAAAACCCCGTTGGCAAGTGGCCTTCGCCAGCCTGGTCGGCGTCGCGCTGATGCTGGCGCTGGTCCAACGCACGCCCGAGCACGCGCCAACCTACGATTCCACCCCGGCACCCAAAACCTCGTCTTTTGCGGCCAAGAAAGAATCCGCAGAAGCGCCGGCATCACTTGCCCGCTCAATGGCTGCCCCGGCCGGCGCGAAGCCCGCGCCTGCACCTGCAGCACCCATGGCCGATGTTGCCGCCCCGGCCCAGAGCGAATCGGTCCATGCTGAAATGGCCGATGAAGCGAAGGTCAGCAAAAGGCCAGCGGCGGCTCCGTCGAAGTTTATCGACGACCAATTACGTGAAGTGATTCGCCTGCAAAAGGCCGGTCAAACCAAAGCGGCCGACGACCTGATGACGACATTGCACAAACGCTTTCCCAAGGAAAACCTCGCCCCTCGACTCAAGGAGCTGCAGAAACACTGAGTGGCTGGGGCGGTCGACCATTTGGCAACGAGACCCGAAAGCGCGCACTATCGGCCTACAGCCGATGCGTTGGAGGAAGCCATGGCGAAAAAAATCGACCGCATCGCCCAAATGCTCAACTGCCCGGTCAAGGGCGAGGAATTACGGCGAGCAGTGACCGAGAGTCGCAAAGAGTTTCTGTTGGCGCAGGAAAAGGAACAGGCCCTTCTGGCGGATGACCTTGATGACGAGGTGTTCGAAGAGGAGGAGGGCGATGATGAGGAATATGACGAGTTTGATTGGACGACTGAATGAAAAAACCGAATTCGCAGTTTGTTGCAGTTCTTGGCCATAGCCGCTCAGCTGGTCAGTGTTTGCAGCAGGTTTTTGACCCGGTTCAGGCCGACGAAGTAGTTATGGCTATTGCAGCAAGCCGTGATGATCCTCGCCCCGCTGTTGCTGCCGCAACCGTATTTGACGAGCTTGAAATGCTTTTTGAGGGCATCGAAGCGAAGCAACGCGGTTCATAGGAAACACCGCCCAGCCTTGAAAAAGGTGAAATTATTATTCAGGACGCGACGACACCCACAAAAAAGCCCCAGACCCTAAGGCCTGAGGCTTTTTCGTTTCTACTATATGGTGCACCAGGCGGGATTCGAACCCACGACCACTGCCTTCGGAGGGCAGTACTCTATCCAGCTGAGCTACTGGTGCAAGCGGGCGCCATGATACTCATATGCACTGCACGCGTCCATGCTGCTGAATCGCCTGCGTTTTTCGCGCGCTGAACGGCTGTTCGCTACGTTGATCAGAAAAAACAGGCGAATATGGCGTTTTCGTTCTTTTTTTCGAACAACCTATTGTCCTTTACCCCCTTTGATCCTAGGATTCGTTTGAGATTTCAAACGCTCTTGTCTGGGTGCTGAACCGCACGAGTTCGATCCGTGCGCTATTTATGTGCTTCAGCCCGGTGAATGATTTCCCTGACGGCAGCCTCCAAGGCGCCTTTCTACAATCATAATTCGCTCCGCGCTGGTCGCGGTGCTGTTAAGGAAAGCCGACATGCAGCTTAAAGACACCCAGTTGTTCCGCCAGCAAGCCTTCATCGATGGCGCTTGGGTTGATGCGGACAATGGTCAGACGATCAAGGTCAATAACCCGGCAACGGGCGAAATTCTGGGCACTGTGCCAAAAATGGGCGCTGCTGAAACCCGTCGTGCAATCGAAGCCGCTGATAAAGCGCTGCCGGCCTGGCGTGCACTGACCGCCAAGGATCGCGCGAACAAGCTGCGTCGCTGGTTCGAACTGATCATCGAGAACCAGGATGACCTGGCTCGCTTGATGACACTGGAGCAAGGCAAGCCATTGGCCGAAGCCAAGGGCGAGATCGTTTACGCCGCTTCCTTTATCGAGTGGTTCGCTGAAGAAGCCAAGCGCATCTACGGTGATGTGATTCCTGGTCACCAACCCGACAAGCGCCTGATCGTGATCAAGCAGCCAATCGGTGTGACCGCTGCTATTACGCCGTGGAACTTCCCGGCCGCGATGATCACCCGTAAAGCCGGCCCGGCACTCGCCGCGGGTTGCACCATGGTGCTCAAGCCGGCTTCGCAAACCCCGTTCTCCGCATTCGCTTTGGCTGAACTGGCTCAGCGTGCCGGCATTCCTGCCGGTGTGTTCAGCGTTGTGTCCGGCAGCGCCGGCGACATCGGCAGCGAGCTGACCAGCAACCCGATCGTGCGCAAACTGTCCTTCACTGGCTCGACCGAAATCGGTCGTCAGCTGATGGCTGAATGCGCCAAGGACATCAAGAAAGTGTCCCTGGAACTGGGCGGTAACGCGCCGTTCATCGTGTTCGACGACGCGGACCTGGATAAGGCCGTTGAAGGCGCGATCATTTCCAAATACCGCAACAATGGCCAGACCTGCGTCTGCGCCAACCGTTTGTACATCCAGGATTCGGTCTACGACGCGTTTGCCGAGAAGCTGAAAGTGGCTGTGTCCAAACTCAAGATCGGCAACGGTCTGGAAGACGGCACCACCACGGGGCCGCTGATCGATGAAAAAGCCGTTGCCAAGGTGCAAGAGCACATCGCTGATGCCGTCAGCAAAGGCGCGACCGTGCTGTCCGGTGGCAAGAGCATGGAAGGCAACTTCTTCGAACCGACCATCCTGACCAACGTGCCAAACAACGCAGCCGTGGCCAAGGAAGAAACCTTTGGTCCGTTGGCGCCGCTGTTCCGTTTCAAAGACGAAGCCGACGTGATCGCGATGTCGAACGACACCGAGTTTGGTCTGGCGTCGTACTTCTATGCCCGTGACCTGGGTCGTGTGTTCCGTGTGGCTGAAGCCCTGGAATACGGCATGGTCGGCGTCAACACCGGGTTGATCTCCAACGAAGTCGCGCCGTTCGGCGGCATCAAGGCGTCGGGCCTGGGCCGTGAAGGCTCCAAGTACGGCATCGAGGATTACCTGGAAATCAAATACCTCTGCCTGGGCATCTAAGCTCGGAAGACGGGAACTGCAGTAAGCGCAAAGGGCACGAGAGCGCTGCTCCTTTGCGCGTTTCAACCGAAATTTTCTCGGTGGCCGGGAAAGCTGTGGCAGTCGATCATCGCATGCTGCCGTAGTTGCCTCCCCGCCGCTTTATCCTTGAGCTACGCCGACCGATGAGCGGCGAATGAGGAATGTATGAGCAAGACTAACGCTTCTTTGATGAAACGCCGCGAAGCCGCTGTACCGCGGGGTGTTGGCCAGATTCACCCGATCTTCGCCGAGTCCGCGAAGAACGCCACCGTGACCGACGTTGAAGGTCGCGAGTTCATCGACTTCGCCGGCGGTATCGCCGTGCTGAACACCGGCCACGTGCACCCTAAAATCATCGCCGCCGTGACCGAGCAGCTGAACAAGCTGACTCACACCTGCTTCCAGGTGTTGGCGTACGAACCGTACGTAGAGCTGTGCGAGAAAATCAACGCCAAGGTGCCAGGTGATTTCGACAAGAAAACCCTGTTGGTCACCACCGGTTCCGAAGCGGTAGAAAACGCTGTGAAGATCGCCCGTGCCGCCACTGGCCGTGCTGGCGTGATCGCCTTCACTGGCGCGTACCACGGTCGCACCATGATGACCCTGGGCCTGACCGGTAAAGTCGTCCCTTA
Organism: Pseudomonas sp. MDV22-iso1; assembly: GCF_058145095.1. Classification (NCBI taxonomy): domain Bacteria; kingdom Pseudomonadati; phylum Pseudomonadota; class Gammaproteobacteria; order Pseudomonadales; family Pseudomonadaceae; genus Pseudomonas; species Pseudomonas sp. MDV22-iso1. The sequence goes on along the minus strand of NZ_JBYVMF010000009.1, from coordinate 169,022 downwards.
CTCGGCTGGCATGGGTTTGATGCCAGGCGGCGTGTTCCGTGCGTTGTACCCGAACGAACTGCACGGTGTGAGCGTCGACGATTCGATCGCCAGCATCGAACGCATCTTCAAGAACGACGCCGAGCCGCGTGATATCGCTGCGATCATCATCGAGCCGGTTCAGGGCGAAGGCGGTTTCTACGTCGCGCCTAAAGAGTTCATGAAGCGTCTGCGCGCCCTGTGCGACCAGCACGGCATCCTGTTGATCGCTGACGAAGTACAGACCGGCGCTGGCCGTACTGGCACCTTCTTCGCGATGGAGCAGATGGGCGTTAGCGCTGACCTGACCACGTTCGCCAAATCCATCGCTGGCGGCTTCCCGCTCGCCGGTGTGTGCGGCAAGGCCGAATACATGGACGCCATTGCACCAGGCGGCCTGGGCGGTACCTACGCTGGTAGCCCGATCGCTTGCGCCGCGGCCCTGGCCGTGATGGAAGTGTTCGAAGAAGAGCAACTGCTGGATCGCTGCAAGGCAGTCGGCGAGCGTCTGGTGACTGGCCTTAAAGCTATTCAGGCCAAGTACCCGGTGATCGGTGAAGTTCGTGCCTTGGGCGCAATGATCGCCGTCGAGCTGTTCGTTGATGGCGACAGCCACAAGCCGAACGCCGCTGCTGTGGCATCGGTTGTGGCTAAGGCGCGCGACAAGGGCCTGATCCTGCTGTCCTGCGGTACTTACGGCAACGTTCTGCGTGTACTCGTACCGCTGACCTCGCCCGACGAGCAATTGGACAAAGGTCTGGCAATCATCGAAGAGTGCTTCTCGGAGCTTTGATCTAAAGTGCTCGTATGAAAGTGTGAGCTGATCAACAAAAAAACCCGCTTTGGCGGGTTTTTTTGTGTCCGTGAATCACATCGTGCTGTATCGAATGGCCAGCATTGAACTAAGGTGCGAGCATCGTCTTCGGAGCGTACAGATGACTGTTGTAGTTTTGCCTGCGGCACCGCGTGTGCTAATTGCCGAGGCCGATCCCTGGTCCCGCGATCTGCTCAAGCAGGTGTTGTTGAATGTTCGGTGCGACGCACGGCTGGACCTGTGCGCTAACGGTCAGGAAGCGCTGCACCTGTTGTCGCAGAACCCATACGACCTGGTGATTGCCGATTGGGAGCTGCCCGGCGTCGATGGTTTGAATGTCTTGCGCAGTATTCGCCAGCGTAAACGCAATCCGCCGCTGCCGTTCATTCTGATGAGCAACCGTAATGACAGCGTCAGCGTGCGCGAGGCGTTGCCTTTGGCACCCTCGGCGTATCTGACCAAGCCCCTGAACATGGAGAGCCTGACCCAGCGTCTGCAGGCGTTTCTGTTGAACGTGGGTGAAGAAGTCTTGTGCGAAGCACCGACACTGGCGCCGGGCATGACCTTGTCGGTGTACCTGGAGCGCCGTCGTGAGCAGGCCGATGGCGCGCCTTTGATGACCGACGTGGAATTGGCAGTCAAACGCAGCCTCAATCCCACGGGTCTCGATCTGACGGCGCTGCACGACGAAACCAGAACGGATCCGCAAGTCACCGCCGTGTTGATCGCTGCCGCCAACAGCGCCGCCCAGCACAAAGGCGCACCCGTGCAGACCCTGCTTGAAGCACTGCATCGTCTTGGTACCGGACAAAGCATGAACCTGATTCTGGGGTTGGCCCTCAAGCGAAGCGCCCGGCTCAGTGATCCGTGTCTGGCGGACTACGCCGAGCGCTATTGGGAGCTGTCGCTGCACACCGCTGAATACGCACGGACCCTGGCGCGCTTGCTGGACCTGGATCAGGAGCGCTGTTATTGCGCCGGCATGCTGCATCGCCTGGGTGATCTGGCGTTACTACGGTGCCTGCAGGAATGGAAGCAGTCTGGCGGCGCGCTGGATGACCTGGAGGAGGTTGGCGAGGCGCTGGCTGAATTCGGGGCGGCCTACGGATCGGCATTGCGAACCCGCTGGCGTCTGCCATTGGAGCTGCGTGAGCTGATTGCGGCGGTCTACCAGTTCGGTGGCGGGGTTTATTCGCGCGAAGCGCTGGTGATGAACATGGCGGTGCAACTGGCGCGGCTGGGCGAGCACGAGGGGCTTGAGGCACTGGCCAAGAGCCGGACGGCGCGCTTGCTGAAGATCGGGCTGCCGGAATTGATGCGGTTGCGCAAAAAGTAGTTCGCACTGGAAATCCCCTGTAGGAGCTGTCGAGTGAAACGAGGCTGCGATCTTTTGATCTTCGCTTTTAAAGGCAAGATCAAAAGATCGCAGCCTCGTTTCACTCGACAGCTCCTACACAGTATCTGCAGGGTTTGTGTGGGTGCCGTCAGCCGCTGATTATCCGGTTCTTACCCTGTCGCTTCGCCTCATACATCGCCGCATCTGACCGCGCATACAGGTCGTCGAGGCTTTCATCTTCGGCCATCAGGCTGGTCAGCCCCTGGCTGATGGTGATGCCGAAGGTTTGATCGTCGTGGCTGAAATTCAGCTGTTGAATCTCCCGTTGCAGACGCTCGGCTACCAGCAACGCCACCGCTGGTTCGCAGCCGGGAAATACGGCCGCGAACTCTTCTCCGCCAATGCGCCCGAACACGTCCCCACGGCGTAAGGCCGCGCGACCGCACTCGGCGATACGTTGCAGCACGTTATCGCCTTCCTGATGGCCGTAGGTGTCGTTAACGGCTTTGAAGTCATCGATGTCCAGCATCAGGAACGACAGCGGGGTGCCTTGCTCGCGTGCCTTTTCGAACTCGCGGTTAGCGCATTCGAAAAAGTACCGGCGGTTGCTGCTTTCCGTTAATTCGTCGGTGGTGGCCAGGCGCTGAAGTTCGGTTTCCAGCTGCTTCTTTTCCGTAATGTCTTCGGCAATGCCGACAATGATCACGGGCTGCCCTGGCTCGGCCTGACGGTTCATGAAGCACTTGTCACTCAGCCAGCGCACCTGGCCATCGGCGGTGATGATTCGATACTCACGGTCTTCAACGGCGCCTTTTTCGAGCACTTCGGCCAGGCTGCGCTCGGCATGCTCCAGATCGTCGGGGTAAACGCTGTCACGCCACTGATGATAGTCCGACAGCAGCAGGTCGCTGGATCGGCCAGATATTCGTTCGTAGGCAGGGCTGACGTAGAGCACCTGACGGGTTTCCCAGTTGAACGCCCAGAGCACGGCATTGACGCTCACGAGCAGGGAATTGAGCAGCTGTTCGCGCTCGCTAAGCCGGGCGACTTCGCCTCGGGCACGCATCAGCGCCATGAGTGTTTGCGCGGCCTCGGGCCACTGGGGAGCGGATGAGTCTTGTAGTTTTTTATCGACCATCGACACAAATCTCAAAGCGTGCCGCGAGTCGACAGCGGCCACAACGAAGCCCGCCAGGGTGGCGAAGTGTTTGTGAGATAGGGGATTTGGAGGTTAGTTCCCGGGTTGCGCAGGAGAGAGAGTGGCTCCCGCCGGGCGGTAATGGCGACGCGTTCTCGATAAAAACGCGTCGCCCTATTGGCAGCGGTCAGGCAGTGGTTGGCCGCAGGGAGTAGGTTTTCAGCTGGTTGGCGAAGTCGCGCAGGGAATGGATTCCGCTGGCTTCGGCTTCGTGGATCCAGTCCTTGATGGCGGCCAGCATGTCATGACCGTTTGAGCTGGTCTTGACCCAGATCTGCTGCAAGGCCAGGCGTTTCTCGTAGATGACCTTCAGCGCCTGACTGTGCTCGAGCATGTTCTGGATGCGCACGTGGTGTTTGTCATCCAGCAGGCTGGTTTCCCGCGAGAGCAGGCGTTTGGCCCGATGGAACTGGTGACGGACCGAATGATCGGCCCTTTCGAGCTCTTGCTTGACCAGTGGTGCGATCACCAACTTGCGGTACTGGGCCATGATCTGGAAGCGGTTGTTGAGAATCGCCATCGCAGTGTCCATGTCCAGATTGCCTTTACCTTCAACGCGGTGGGCAATCGGTGCGACCCGCTGGACCTTGGCCAGGCGCAGGAAGCTGAAGACTTGAATCCAGGCCCAGCCGAGATCAAATTCCCACTTCTTCACGGACAGTTTTGCCGAGTTGGGGTAGGTGTGATGGTTGTTGTGCAACTCTTCGCCGCCGATCAGGATGCCCCACGGTACGAGGTTGGTCGCTGCGTCGCGGCATTCGAAGTTGCGGTAGCCAATGGCATGGCCCAGGCCATTGACAACGCCGGCAGCCCAGACCGGGATCCACATCATCTGGATGGCCCAGATGGTGATGCCGATGGTGCCGAACAGCAGCAGGTCGATGACGCCCATGATCGCCACACCCAAGAGCGGAAAGCGGCTATAAAGGTTGCGCTCGATCCAGTCTTCGGGGCAATTCTTGCCGTAGATGCGCAAGGTCTCGGGGTTTTCCGCTTCGGCGCGGTACAGCTCGGCGCCTTTGCGAAGCACGGTGGACAAACCTTTGACGACCGGGCTGTGCGGGTCATCGACGGTTTCGCATTTGGCGTGGTGCTTGCGGTGGATGGCTGTCCACTCGCGGGTGTTCTGCGCCGTGGTCAACCACAGCCAGAAGCGGAAGAAATGTTTCAGGCCGGCATTGAGCTCCAGGGAGCGATGGGCTGAATAGCGGTGCAGATAGACCGTGACGCCGATGATTGTGACGTGGGTCATCAGCAGAGTGACTGCCACCAGTGACCAGGGCGACAAGCCAAGAAAACCTTCGTACCACATAGGCTGTAGGGCCCTCGATAAATAAAAAAATAGCCGATGCATTATCACTAAGCCCACAGATAAAACCAGTCGCCCTTTCAGATAAGAGTGGCTGGATGTGTCTTTGCTCTATAATTCGAACCCTTTTGTAGGGACATGGACGGTCGAATGTCTGCCACCACTCGCGATGCCTTGCGTGCAGCGCTGCTTTACCTGTTGCTGTCTGTTGTCTGGCTGGGGTTCAGTGGTTATTTATTAAACAGTTTCTTCGATAGCTCCACCGAACGCTTGCAGTGGCAACTGATCAACGGTTATGCCTGGGTTGTGCTCAGTGCCGGGTTGATTTTCTTTGCCCGGGCGCGATTGTTACGTTGTCTGGGGATCGATGTGCAACTGCGCGAGCGGCTTGCAGAGCGCGAGCATTTGCGACAGGCCGCTGCGGTTTTTGATTGCACACGTGAGGGTGTGCTGGTCACCAATGACAAAGGGCTGATCGTTCATGTGAACCGCGCCTTCATGGACATCACCGGATACCAGCGTGAAGAAGTGATGGGCCAGCCACCCAGCCTGTTCAAATCCGGTCGCCACCCACCGGCCTTTTACCAGGCGATGTTCGGAACCCTCAGCAGCAACGACGAGTGGAGCGGCGAGATCTGGAACCGCCGTAAAAGTGGCGAGATTTATCCGCAATGGCAGACCATTCGCATCATTCGTGACGATCAGGGCCAAGTGAGTCAGTACGTGGCGGTGTTTTCCGACATCAGTGCGATCAAAAACTCTGAGCATGAGCTCACACACCTGGCCCACCACGATCCCCTGACCGACCTGCCCAATCGCCTGTTGTTCACCGACCGCGCCGAGCAGGCCCTGGCTTCGGCGCAAACTCATAAGCGCGGTTGCGCCTTGCTGCTGATCGATCTGGATCACTTCAAAATGATCAACGACAGCCTCGGTCATACCATGGGCGACCAGTTGCTCAAGGCCGTGGCTGACCGCTTGCGAGCGATGTTCGGGCCGGGAATCACGTTGGCGAGACTGGGGGGTGACGAATTTGCCGTACTCGCCGAAAGCTGTCCGCAATTGGTTCACGCTGCCGCACTCGCGCAAAAAATCCTGGATGGCCTCAAGGAGCCGTTCCATCTCGACGGCAATCAGCTTTTTATCAACGCCAGCGTCGGGATCAGTCTGTTCCCTGGCGACGCCTTGAGTGCCGAGCAATTACTGCACAATGCCGATTCGGCGCTGTTCAAGGCCAAAAGCGCCGGTCGCGACAACTACGCCCTCTACACCGAAGAGCTCACCGCCCAGGCCCAACAGCGCGTCGAGACCGCGTTCGAATTGCGCCGTGCACTGGAGCAGAAAGAGTTGCGGGTGTATTACCAGCCGGTTTACGACTTCAAGACCCGTCGCCTGGTTGGCGTCGAGGCACTCGTGCGCTGGGAGCACCCACAGCGCGGGCTGGTGTCCCCTGCGGAGTTCATCCCCATTGCCGAGCGCACCGGGCTGATCGCCGAAATCGATGCCTGGGTCATGCGCGAAGCCTGTCAGCAGATGTGTGAGTGGCAGCAGGCGGGCGTGGCGTTGTCGTTTGTTGCAGTGAATGTGTCTTCACGCCTGTTCGCTCGCCGCGAGCTGTATCAGCAGGTGGCGCAAGTGTTGCGCGACACCGGGTTGGACCCCGCCTATCTGGAGATCGAAGTCACTGAAAGCGCCGTCATGGACGACCCGGAAGTCGCGCTGGAACAGATGCATCGATTACGCGAGCTGGGCGTGCGGTTGGCCATTGATGACTTCGGTACCGGGTACTCGTCGCTGCTGCGGCTCAAGCGCCTGCCGGTGCAGAAGCTGAAAATCGACCAGGGCTTCGTCGCCGGATTGCCATGGGATGAGGACGATGCAGCCATCGTGCGGGTGATCATTGCGCTGGCCCAGAGCATGGGCATGCAGGTGCACGCCGAAGGGATCGAACAAGTCGAACAAGCGGTTTTCCTTGTCGAACACGATTGCGATCTGGGGCAGGGCTATTGGTTTGGACGGCCCGTGCCGGCGGAAAGCCTGGAGTGGACTCACGTGCCTGTCATCCGCTAGATCGCAGCTCCTGCATGGAACGCAGGCCCCGTAGGAGCTGCCGCAGGCTGCGATCTTTTGATCTTTTTCTCCCTGTCGCCTCACGCAAACCCTCGCCCCCTCAAATAATCACTTCTGGTTATATAAACATTCTTAAATAGTATTTTTAAGAATATCAGCACCTATCTACTATTGGCCTCAAGCCGCAAGCAGTGCCGCCACTGCCAGGCAACCTCTCAGTCGAAGGAGCAGCACCATGAGCGCATCCCTACGTAGCGTTGACGGCCAGGACGAAGCAACCATCTTGCGCGAGATCCAGAGCGCACTGCGCGACCTGCGTTTCGGGGCGGTGGAAATCACCGTGCACAACGCTCAAGTCGTGCAGATCGAACGCAAGGAAAAATTCCGTTTGCAGCAGCCGGGCAACAAACCGAGCTGACGCAGAAGATCAAAAGTTCGCAGCCTGCGGCAGCACCCACAGATAGACGCATTGCCCCTGTAGGAGCTGCCGAAGGCTGCGATCTTTGAACGGCACCGCGATTCCAGAAACCCATAAGAAAAAGCCAACACATTTCAGAATTCCAGGAGCTTTCACCATGTCGTCGATTCGTCATTTCGCTTTGGCCGCCCTGGCCAGTGCCCTTTTTGCGGGCTCCGCGGTTGCCAAGGACTATGAACTGCTCAACGTGTCGTACGACCCGACCCGTGAGCTGTATCAGGACTACAACGCCGAATTCGTCAGGTTCTGGCAGGCAGATCACGCCGGCGACAACGTGAAAATCCAGCAATCCCACGGTGGTTCGGGCAAGCAAGGCCGCGCTGTGATTGACGGGCTGCGTGCTGACGTAGTGACCCTGGCACTGGCCGGCGACATCGACGAAATCGCCAAGCTGGGCAAAACCTTGCCAGCCGATTGGCAGAAGCGTCTGCCGGAAGCGAGCACGCCCTACACCTCGACCATCGTGTTCCTGGTGCGCAAGGGCAACCCTAAAGGCATCAAGGACTGGGGCGACCTGGTCAAGAACGACGTATCGGTCATCACCCCTAACCCGAAAACCTCCGGCGGCGCACGCTGGAACTTCCTCGCAGCCTGGGCCTATGGCCTGAAAGCCAACGGCGGCAATGAAGCCAAGGCCAAAGAATACGTACAGACCTTGTTCAAGCACGTTCCAGTGCTGGACACCGGTGCTCGCGGTTCGACCATTACCTTCGTCAACAACGGTCAGGGTGACGTGTTGCTGGCCTGGGAAAACGAGGCCTTCCTGGCGCTGAAAGAAGACGGCGGTGCCGACAAGTTCGAGATTGTCGTGCCTTCGCTGTCGATCCTCGCCGAGCCTCCCGTCGCTGTAGTCGACAAGAACGCCGAGAAAAAGGGTAACGAGCAGATCGCCGAAGCGTACCTCAAGCACCTGTACAGCCCGGCCGGTCAGGAAATCGCGGCGAAGAACTTCTATCGTCCACGTGACAAGGACGTGGCCGCCAAGTACGCCAAGCAGTTCCCGACCCTGGATCTGGTGACCATCGACAAGGACTTCGGCGGCTGGAAAACAGCGCAACCGAAATTCTTTAATGATGGTGGCGTGTTCGACCAGATTTATCAGGCGCAGTAATCTCTAATAGGTCATAAATGAGCCCCGATTTTACCGTCGGGGCTTTGTGCGTTCTCAACCAGGGACTTTTATGTCGCGTCGTATCTCCCCCGTCATACCCGGCTTCGGGCTGACGCTGGGCTACACCTTGGTGTACCTCAGCCTGATTGTGCTTATTCCGCTGGCGGCGATGTTCATCCATGCCGCTCAACTTACCTGGGATCAGTTCTGGGCAATCATTTCGGCGCCTCGCGTGCTGGCGGCAATGAAGCTCAGCTTCGGCACCGCGCTGTATGCCGCGATCATCAACGGCGTCATCGGCACGCTGTTGGCCTGGGTGCTGGTGCGCTACACCTTCCCGGGTCGCAAGATCATCGATGCGATGATCGATCTGCCCTTCGCATTGCCCACTGCTGTGGCCGGTATCGCGTTGACCGCGCTGTACGCGCCGAATGGCTGGGTTGGCCAGTTTGCGGCGGACCTGGGGTTCAAGATCGCCTACACCCCCATCGGCATCACGCTCGCACTGACGTTTGTGACGCTCCCATTCGTGGTACGTACAGTACAGCCAGTATTGGCCGATATCCCGCGTGAAGTGGAAGAAGCGGCGGCGTGCCTGGGTGCCAAACCGTTACAGGTTTTCCGCCATATCCTCGTGCCCGCACTCTTGCCCGCTTGGCTGACAGGGTTCGCGCTGGCCTTTGCTCGCGGGGTTGGCGAGTACGGTTCGGTGATTTTCATCGCGGGTAACATGCCGATGAAAACCGAGATTCTGCCGTTGCTGATCATGGTTAAACTCGACCAGTACGATTACACCGGCGCCACGTCCATTGGCGTACTGATGCTGGTGGTTTCCTTTGTCCTGTTGCTGCTGATCAACTTGCTGCAGCGGCGCATCGAAACCCCATAAGGAGGCGCACACATGTCCCAATCGTCTATTGCTGCTGCTTCCTCCAACGCTGCCCGCCGTGGCAGCGCCAGTTCACGCCGCATCCTGATCGGCCTTGGCTGGCTGGTTTTTGCACTCTTCCTGCTGTTGCCGCTGGTAATCGTTGTGTCCCAAGGGCTGAAACTCGGGATTGGCGCGTTCTTCACCGCGATCTTTGAGCCGGATGCGATTTCCGCACTGAAGCTCACGCTGATCGCCGTCGCGATTTCGGTGCCCTTGAATGTGGTGTTCGGTGTCAGCGCGGCTTGGTGCGTCAGTAAGTACTCGTTCCGCGGCAAGAGCATGCTGGTCACCCTGATCGACCTGCCGTTCTCGGTATCGCCGGTGATCGCGGGCCTGGTCTATGTGTTGATGTTCGGCGCCCAGGGTCTGTTCGGACCGTGGTTGCAGGATCACGATATCCAGATCGTCTTCGCCTTGCCGGGCATCGTATTGGCCACGATCTTCGTTACTGTGCCGTTCGTGGCGCGTGAACTGATCCCGCTGATGCAGGAACAGGGCACTCAGGAAGAAGAGGCCGCGCGCCTGCTCGGTGCCAATGGCTGGCAGATGTTCTGGCACATCACCGTTCCCAACATCAAATGGGGCCTGATTTATGGCGTGGTGCTGTGTACAGCGCGGGCCATGGGTGAGTTCGGTGCGGTGTCGGTGGTTTCCGGGCACATTCGCGGGGTGACTAACACCTTGCCGTTGCACGTCGAGATCCTCTACAACGAATACAACCACGTGGCCGCGTTCGCGGTAGCGAGCCTGTTGCTGATCATGGCGCTCTTCATCCTGCTGCTGAAGCAGTGGAGCGAAAACCGTATTAACCGCCTGCGCGCCAGCGCCGCGGAGGAATAATTCATGTCGATCGAAGTGCGTAACGTCAGCAAGAATTTCAATGCGTTCAAGGCGCTGGACAACATCAGCCTGGACATTCATAGCGGCGAACTCGTCGCGCTGCTTGGCCCGTCGGGTTGCGGCAAGACCACGCTGCTGCGGATTATCGCCGGCCTGGAAACGCCGGATCAGGGCAACATCGTGTTCCACGGCGAGGACGTTTCGGGCCACGACGTGCGTGATCGCAACGTCGGTTTCGTGTTCCAGCACTACGCGCTGTTCCGTCACATGACGGTGTTCGACAACGTCGCGTTCGGCCTGCGCATGAAACCGAAAAACCAGCGCCCAAGCGAAAGCCAGATCGCGGTGAAGGTTCACGAACTGCTGAACATGGTGCAGCTGGACTGGCTGTCCGATCGTTACCCGGAACAGCTCTCCGGTGGTCAGCGCCAACGTATTGCGTTGGCTCGCGCCCTGGCGGTTGAGCCCAAAGTGCTGCTGCTCGACGAACCTTTCGGCGCCCTTGACGCCAAGGTCCGTAAAGAGCTGCGTCGCTGGTTGGCGCGCCTGCACGAAGACATCAACCTGACGTCGGTGTTCGTGACCCACGACCAGGAAGAAGCCATGGAAGTGGCCGACCGCATCGTGGTGATGAACAAGGGTGTGATCGAGCAGATCGGCTCACCGGGCGACGTTTACGAGAACCCGGCCAGCGATTTCGTTTATCACTTCCTGGGCGATTCGAACCGGTTGCACCTGGGCGAGGACAACCACGTGTTGTTCCGTCCGCACGAAGTGTCGCTGTCGCGCCATGAACTGGAAGATCACCATGCGGCCGAAGTGCGGGATATCCGTCCGTTGGGCGCAACGACCCGGGTGACGCTGAAGGTCGAAGGCCAGAGCGAGTTGATCGAAGCTGAAGTGGTCAAGGATCACGACAGCCTGACCGGATTGGCGAAGGGCGAAACCTTGTTCTTCAAGCCGAAGGTCTGGCAGAAAGTCGCCAACATTTAAGATCAAAAGATCGCAGCCTGCGGCAGCTCCTACAGGGTTTTGGGTTGATCACAGATTTTGTGTTCAACACCAATCAACTGTAGGAGCTGCCGCAGGCTGCGATCTTTTAAAGCGGCCTAAGCCGCCGCGTTTTTCTGACGCAGACGCACCCCACCCGCCCGCGCCTCGATCTGATCTTTCAGGTCATGTCGCATCCCCAGCAAAAATGCCAGTTCGGCCACCACAAACAGCGGCCCGACAATCAGCCCCGTCACGTCATCGACAAACGCCGGCTTGCGTCCTTCGTAGTGATGGCCAACGAACTGAATCGCCCAGCCCACCACGAACATCGCCACGCCACTGCTCAACCACACCAGAGTGCTTTGCTGCGCCAACACGTGGCCGGCCCAGACACACAGCCCGAGGAGCACCGTCATCAAGACCCCGAGGCGCAGTTCCAGGCGCAGGTAGAACCAGGCCGATGCCAGCGATACCAGTACCGCCGGCGACAGCCAGCCTCCCGCCCATTGCGGCCGGGACAGCAATACCGCCACTGCGACCACAATCAACGGAATGCCGATGAAGTGACTGGCGATGTTTCTCGGATCACGGTGATACGCGGCATATTGACTGAGGTGGTCAACCAGGCTTTTTTTCATTGTTATTCCTCCTGTAGGGTGCTTGATCATGACCCGGGTTCATCTTTCGCTCTGTCAGCCAGGCGACAATCTCAAGGAGTTTTCATGGACATGCAGGTCTGGCGTTCGCGCCTGATGAGCGGCCAATGGTTCAGTCATCTACCTGCGTCCTTACAGGATAGTCTGCTGTCCGCCGCCAGGTTGCGAAGCTTGTCGCCGGGGCAGCGATTGTTCAAACGCGGCGATCCGCCCTGCGGTTTGTACGCCGTGCTCGAAGGGGCCGTGCGCATCGGTGCCGTCAACGAGCAGGGGAAGGAGGCACTGCTGAGTCTGGTCGAGCAGCCTCACTGGTTCGGCGAAATCTGCCTGTTCGATGGGCAGGCGCGGACCCATGATGCGTTTTCTCTGGGCCAGTGCACCCTGCTGCACATCCCGCAAACCGCGCTGCTGGCCTTGCTCGACGAACAGCCGGTGTACTGGCGACAACTGGCATTGTTGATGAGCCAGAAACTGCGCCTGACCTTCATCAACCTTGAACAACTGAGCCTGATGCCGGCACCGGCGCGCCTGGCGCACCGCTTGCTGATGATTGCCGACAGCTACGGTGAGCTCAATCCGCCACGCCGCGTACTGCAGCTCCCGCAAGACCAGCTGGCTTCCATGTTGTCGTTATCACGCCAGACCACCAATCAGCTCCTCAAGGACTTGCAGGGACAGGGGATCGTGAACCTGAAGTACGGCGAGATCGAGATTCTCGACGCCGGTCGGTTGCGGGCATTGGCGATCTTTTAAAGGTGGGCTTTGTCCACAAAGACGCCTAGCCTGTGCAGACGACAATCGAGGTGTGCCATGCGTGTGCTGTTAGTAGAAGACGAGCCGGAGACCGCCAAACTCCTGGCCAACGGCCTTGGCGAAGCCAGTTATTCCGTCGATGTGGCGCTGAACGGGATGGACGGTCGCCGCTTCATCGAGTCCGGCGAATACGACTTGATCATCCTTGATGTGATGCTCCCCGGGCTTAACGGCTGGCAGTTGCAGCAACAGGTCCGCAAGCTGGGCGCGACGCCGGTACTGTTTCTCACCACAAAGGACGGCATCGAGGATCGCCTGCGCGGGCTGGAGCTGCATGAAGACGATTACCTGCTCAAGCCGTTTACCGTGAGCGAGCTTGTGGCCCGGGTGCGCAAGTTGTTGCGGCGGGATCGAGGGCGATAAGTATTTTTGCGGTGGTTGAGCTGGCCTCATCGCGAGCAGGCTCGCTCCCACAGGGATCTCGGCCAGCCACCTATTTTGTGTTCGCTAACGATCAAATGTGGGAGCGAGCCTGCTCGCGATGAAGCCGGTCCAGGCAACCCACCTCCCGGATCTGTCACCGCACCCCATCCCGAAACTGCCCCGGCGTCATCCCTGTCCAGCGCTTGAACGCCCGACTGAAACTGCTCGTATCCGCAAACCCCAACAAATAACTGATTTCACTCAGCGAGCATTGCGGGTCCCGCAAATGCAGCAACGCCAGGTTCTCGCGGCTTTCATTGAGCAGCGTATCGAACCGACACCCTTCATCCGCCAGGTGCCGCTGCAGGCTGCGCAAACTCAGATGCAGGGCTTTGGCTATGTGCTCGGCACTGGGCTCGCCCTCGGGCAACTGCTCTTCAATCGCGTCGCGCACCTTGCGTTCCCAGGTCAGCGGTTTGAGTTGCGCCAGGGTGCGCTTGAGTACGGTTTCGTTGTGCTCGGCCAGTTCCGGGTTGGCATCGTCCAGGTGGCTGTCGAAATCCACCAGGGAAAATTCCAGGCGGTCTTCGTCCGCGGCAAAGTACACCGGGGAGCGAAAGACTTTGTGCCATTGGTGCGCGTCCGCAGGTTCCGGGCGCCTCAGATACACCGCCAGCGGAGCATATTCGCGCCCCAGGCGATTGCGGCAGGTGCGCACGTAAATGGCGGTGAAGGCGTCGATGGCTTCATACGCCGGCGCCGGATTGCCGGGCGGAATCTTCAGGCGAAAGCGATAGCGATCTTCGGTGCGGGTCAATTCGAGCTCAAGGGCGTCGCTGACCACCTGGTGATAGCGCACGATACGTTCGAACACCTCGCGCAAACTGCCGCTGGCCACCAGCGCATACCCGAGCGCGTGAAAGGTGGTCGGGCTGACAAAGCGCGACACCCGCAAGCCAATCGCCGGGTCGCCGCTGACCTGCACAGCGATTTCCCACAGGCGCGTGGTGCCTGACAACGGGTAACGGGCGTTAGGGTCGTCCATCAACTGCGGGTCGAGCCCCGCCTGGTGACACAGGACGGTGCTGTCCAGCCCCAATGCATCGAGTTGCTTGCGCAGGGCGCGGGTCCAGCTGGCGAGGGAGGTCGGTTCAGTCATGCTGATTGGCGCTTCCGGTCAACAGGTTGGCGTTCACGGCTACCACCTTGCGAGGGTCCGCAGGGCAGGATGCGAACATCAATAACCAGAGGATGGAAGCATGGACCGTACTTCTGCAAGTCCCCAGCGACTGAATGCATCTCAACGATCAGCGCATATTCGCGAAGTGGTGCTGGCCAAGGGCGTCGAACTGCGTCAGCGCTACCCGATTCTCAACCATCAGGACGCGTTGGGCGCGGGCATTCTGGCGTTCGCGCTGGCCGGCATGATCGGTTCGGCGGCGCTCTATATCAACGGTTACATGGCCTGGTGGGTGTGCCTGTTGCTCAACGCGTTCTTCGCGTCCCTGACCCACGAGCTCGAGCACGACCTGATACATGGCATGTACTTGCGCAAAAAACGCGTGCCGCACAACCTGATGATGGGCCTGGTCTGGCTGGCGCGGCCAAGCACGATCAACCCGTGGATCCGCCGCCATCTGCACCTCAATCACCACAAGGTGTCCGGCACGGAGGCCGACATGGAGGAGCGGGCAATCACCAACGGCGAGCCTTGGGGTTTTGCTCGATTCCTGATGATCGGCGACAACATCATGTCGGCGTTGATTCGCATGCTGCGGGCCAAAACCTGGACGCATAAATTCAGCATCATCAAACGCACGCTGAAGGTGTACGCACCGCTGGCGTTGATGCACTGGGGCGCGTGGTACGTGTTTCTCGGGTTTCATGCCGCCAACGGTGTCGCGCATCTGCTGGGGGCGCCGATTGAATGGTCGGCGACCACGCTGTCAGTGATGCAGGTGATCGATATCGCCGCCGTCGTGATCATCGGCCCGAACGTTCTGCGCACGTTCTGCTTGCATTTCGTCAGTTCCAACATGCACTACTACGGTGATGTGGAACCGGGCAATGTGATTCAACAGACCCAGGTGCTGAACCCATGGTGGATGTGGCCGTTGCAGGCGTTCTGCTTCAACTTTGGCAGCAGCCACGGGATCCACCATTTTGTGGTGAAGGAACCGTTTTACATCCGCCAGATGACCGTGCCGGTGGCGCATAAAGTCATGCGTGAGATGGGCGTTCGGTTTAATGATTTCGGGACGTTTGGGCGGGCGAACCGGTTTGTTCGCAAGGAAGAAATTCAGGGGCAGGGCGTAGAGGGTGTGCGGGTCTGATGGCCTCATTGCCAGCAGGCTGGCTCCCACAGTGGGTCGGTGGTGAACACAAAATCCGTGCACAACCGAGATCCACTGTAGGAGTGAGCCTGCTCGCGATAGCGATCCTAAACCGCAACACTCATCTCCTGCTTATCCACCGCCACCAACGTCTCAATCATCGCTCTCGCCGCCGGCGACAACCGAAATCCCGTCCGACTCACGATCCCGCACCGTACATGCATGGTCTCAATGTTCTGCGGCAGATTGCGCCAGTGCAGCAGCACCAAAGCCCCTTTGGCGATGTCCTCGACAAACGCCTCCTGAGTGCCCACGCCAATGGCGTTCGATTGCAGCACGATCTTCACCAGCGCCGGAAAATACTCGGTTTCGATGCTCGGTGAAAAATCGGTTCGCCCGCTGAGGTTCGCCAACAGCTTGCGAACGCCCGGCGGGATCAGCGTGGTCGCCAGCGGGTAGTCGAACATGTCGTTGGTCGACAGGCTTTCTTTCGCCAACAACGGATGACCCGGTCTGCAGAAGAACACCCCTCGCCTGGGCGTCAGTGCCTGAGTCTGGAAGTTGGGGTCGGCTTCGAAATGTCGGATGTCCGCGATGAAGAATTCGATCTCCTCGCGGCTCAGCGCACGGCTGAGTTTTTCCCAGTTATCCACCTGGAAACAGGTGCGCACTTTCGGGTGAGCATTGATGAATTGCGCCACCGCATCCGGCACCAGCTTGACCGCCGGCGCCGGGCCGCAGCCGAAACGCAATTCGCCGGCGTCGAGCTTGGTCATCTGCGTGACTTGCGCACTCAACAGCGCGGCGCCCTGCACCAGCGTCAACGCATGTTGCAGCACTACCTGGCCCTCGGGTGTCGGGCGCAGCTCCTTGTTGCCCCGGTCCACCAGCACGCAGCCGAACTCTTGCTCAAGCCCCTGAATACTGCGGCTGAACGCCGGTTGAGTAATGCCCATGGCGTCGGCCGCGCGGACAAAACTGCGGTGCTCGTTGAGGGCGATGAAGTAACGCAACTGGCGAAGATCCATATGCTTTTCCGGCATCCTGAGAATAGCTCGAAGGCATCTGCGACGAGGAGTGCTGGAGGTTTAAATGCAAGTGCTTATTCCGTCAACGAGGCATCTGCACATTTATTAGATCTGTATTGAATATAGATAGAGCATTGTTTCGATGTGCCGGAACCGTAAGCATTGGTGGCTCGTGTGGCCAGAAGACTGCGTGTGCAAAAACACCCAGGAATCCATGCGTGCCTTGAATATTTTCCATGCCGCAAAAGCATGCGTTGTCAGCCTCATGGCCAGACCCCTTGAAGGATAAGGGCCCCAGAGAATCGAACATTTTTCATATTCGTTTTCGGTCTATACATAACCTCAAAGATTACTTTCAGAGATAAGCGTCTAGCCCAATGATTCACCCGTCGATACGTCGTACGGGGGATGTCGGGTCCGGCCTATCGGGTTATTCGCAAAGAGACCGCAGGAGTAAATCAATGGGTAATGTCCAGACCGCCGCCAGCGCACAAGAGGTGCTGTGGCGCCAGGGGCCGGGTGGCGAGTTGGTCGACCTCGGCCGGGTACATCGCGTGCCGTTGGGGCAGCTGCGTTTGCAGCGTGCGCCCAAGGGCATTCTCAGTCGCCGGGAAACGATTCTGCTGGGTGTGCTGGCGCTGCTGGTACACGGTGCGGTGATCTATTGGGTCAACCAACAGCCGACTGCCGTGTTGCCGATCGTGCCGCCGGAAATTCCACCGATGACCATCGAGTTTTCGCAACCGGCACCGCCGGTGGTCGAGCCTCCACCACCGGAGCCTGTTCAGCCCGTGGTCGAGCCACCGCCGCCGGTGGAGGACGAACTGGCAGTAAAACCGCCGCCGCCAAAACCGGTTCCCAAGCCGAAACCGGTCGCCAAACCTGTTCCAAAACCGCTGCCCAAAGCGTTTGAGAAACCGCCAGCACCACTACAACCGGCCGCGGCTGTTGCCGCTCCAGCGCCACCCGCTCCACCCGCGCCTGCTCCAGTGACACCGGCCTCGGCCAACGCCGGGTACCTGAAAAACCCTGCGCCGCAATACCCATCGTTGGCCCAGCGACGCGGTTGGGAAGGGACGGTGTTGTTACGGGTCCATGTGCTCGCCAGCGGCAAGCCGGGCGAGATTCAGATTCAGAAAAGCAGCGGCCGCGAGCCCCTCGACGATGCCGCCCTGAGTGCAGTGAAGCGCTGGAGTTTTGTGCCCGCCAAGCAGGGTGATGTCGCCCAGGACGGCTGGGTCAGCGTGCCCATCGATTTCAAAATTCATTAAACAGAAACCTATTTCACGCGAAACGTTTACACGAGGAATCCACCATGACGTTACTGGCATCTCCACTTGAATCCATCGAAAGCGCGGTGATCTGGCTGCTGGTGGTTTTTTCCGTTGCGACCTGGGGACTGGCGTTGCTCAAGGGCGTGCAGTTCGGCCGTCTGAAAGCTCAGGATCGCAAGTTTCATAAAAAGTTTTGGGCTGCATCGAGTCTGGATTCGGCGGCGGAATTGGCTGAAACCCAGCCAGGCGCTGCGGCGCGGGTGGCGCAAGCCGGCTACGCGGCAATCCAGGTCGGTGAAGCGCCACACGCGGCGGATTTGAGCCAGGCGATCAATCATCAGGATCGCCTCGAGCGAGCCTTGCGTCAGCAGATCGTGCGGGAGCGCCGTTCGCTGGAAACCGGGTTGGCAGTGGTCGCCAGTATTGGCAGTACGTCGCCGTTCATTGGGTTGTTCGGCACGGTGTGGGGAATCATGGAAGCGTTGAAGGGTATCAGCGCGGCAGGCTCGGCGAGTCTGGAAACGGTCGCCGGACCGATTGGTGCGGCACTCGTCGCCACGGGTGTGGGGATCGCGGTCGCGGTGCCGGCAGTGCTGGTTTACAACTACTTTTTGCGTCGTCTGAAACTGACGGCGGCGGACCTGGATGACTTCGCCCATGACTTCTACAGCCTGGCGCAGAAGAGTTCGTTCCGCGTGCTGATTCACCCGACGGCGCATAAAACCGCGGCCTCGGGCAGCGCGCAGAAAGTGAAGGAGGCGTCCTGATATGGCCTTCTCCACGCAAGACAGCGACGAGGTACTGAGCGAGATAAACGTGACACCGCTGGTGGACGTCATGCTGGTGCTGCTGGTGGTGTTCATCGTCACCGCACCGCTGCTGACCAATGCGATACCGATCAACTTGCCCAAGACCGAAGCCGTGGCGCCGGTCGAGCAGAAGGATCCGCTGATGGTGAGCATCGACGGGGCCGGGAAACTGTTTATCAACAAGGATGAAATCCAGCCGGACCTGCTGGAGTTCAACCTCAAGTCGGCGAAGGCCAAGGACCCGCAGGTGCGCGTGCAATTGCAGGCGGACGACGGAGTGAATTATGGCGAAGTGGCGCGAGCCATGGCGTCGATCGAGCGAGCAGGCATTACCAAGTTGTCGGTGATTACCGCGCGTTAAAAAATGTCGTTTTTCCGGGGCCGTCTCCTTGGCAGGGTGCGGCCCTTTTTTTATTTCTTCGTCAGTCGTGGCGGATGGTGGGGTTGTCGTTACGGCTGTTCGATGTTCGGGCCGAGGAATGAATTAAGCGGCCGTTGGGTGGGTGGCGTGGTCGAGATCAATCGTGCCGTGTCCTGCATCATCGGGACGAAGCGCGACACCGCTTTCTTGAGCGTCCACTTGGACACCGGCAAGGACATCTGCAGGCTGGCGACCACCTGATGATTGAGGTCGAACACCGGTACGGCCAGCGCAAGGTCGCCTCGGTAATATTCCTCATTGCAGTACGCGTAACCTTCCTCTCGCGCCAATTGCAGGCGGCCGAGCAGTTCTTGCAGATCGACAACAGTGTTGGGCGTAAAGCGAATTCGCTGGGTACTTTCCAGGATTTCGATGGCGTGCTCTTCAGGCAACGACGAGAGATAGGCGCGTCCGGTAGAAGAGCAATACATCGGAATGCGACGCCCCACCGGCATGTGCACCAATAGGCGCGTGGGGCTTGGAAACCGGCCGATGTAGATCATGTCCGTCCCCACCGGCTCCGCGAGGTTGACCGTTTCTCCCGCGTTTCGATTCAGGTCGAGGAGGTAGGGGTTGGCCCGGTCCAGCAGAGAGTGCGACTGCAAGTAGTGACAGCCTGCATCCAGGGTGCGCGACGATAACGAATAGCGCTTGCTGACCGGGTCTTTGATCAACAGGCCAAGGGCCTCCAGCGTGAAGGCGAATCGCTGCGCAGCGCTACGGCTGATGCCGGCAGCTACGGCGATCTCCGGCAGACTCATCGACGCATGCTGCGGATCGAAGGCATCCAGCACCGCGATTCCGGTGGCGAGAGATTGCACATAGAGCGTCGATTCTGAAGGGTTCATGGGTGGTCCGTGGCTTGGCGACAACGCCGTCCGATTGTCAGTGGAAAGAAACTGCATCGCGATAAGAAGCGACCGTATAGCGATAGAAGAAGTGCGTCAAGTCGCCGCTAAATCCTTCGTGAAGCCTCCCCGATAAAGATCTTCCATCCCGTATATGCGGTTCCATATGAAACCTGTGGGTTGTGGATATCTCCCTGAGCCCTCGCATTTTTGACTATTGACGCTAATGCGTTGCTGATGCAGGATCGAATCTGCATGCAATACATGCATATCGCTATGCGATAAGGCTGGAGGCTTGATATTCCGTGCTGACCGATCTTCGTCGGGACGGTCCGCGCGCTACCAGAGGCGGTTCACAAGGGGATTCCACATGCTGCACAAAACAATAAAATCGTTGGTCGCCGTCGTTTCCACCGTTGCCTTGCTGTCGACCGCGCACGCTGAAATGCCAGTGCTGAAGGTCGGCGCCACACCCAGCGCGGTGCCGTTCAACTTCCTTGATCCGCAGAGCAACACGCTCAAAGGCCTGATGATCGACATCGCCGATGCCGTCGGTAAAGAGGTCGGCTTTACCCCCGAAATCATGCCGATTCCGTTTACGTCCCTCGTCCCCGCCTTGCAAACCGGCAAGATCCAGATCATTGCCTCCGCGTTCGCCCGCACGCCGGCCCGCGCCGAAGTGGTCGACTTTTCCAGCATCGTCGTGAGCTATGGCGAGGGCTTGATCGTCCCCGCCAAGGACACCACGGCCTACCTCAGTTTTGCGGACCTCAAAGGCAAGGTCATCGGCGTGCAGGTCGGCACGTCTTATGTCGAACCGATCACGGCGGTGGGCGGCTTCAAGGAAGTGAAGCTCTACGACACGATGGCCGACATGGTTCGCGACATTGCCCTCGGTCGCCTGGACGCTGCGTTCGGTGACGGTCCGGTCGTCGCTTATCAGGTACGCCAGGTCGGCGCGAAGGTGCGTCTGGTCGACACCTATAAATCAGTCATCGCCACCGACATTGCGTTGGCGGTGAAGAAGGGTGACAGCGAGACCCTCGCGAAGCTCAACGCAGCCATCGACAAGCTCCGCCAGGACGGCACATTGCGCACCATTCTTGCGAAGTGGGCCGTCGCCTCCTGATCGTTTTTTCTCCCAACCCGCACGCGGTCCCTGAGTCCGGGATGGCGCGTGCACACGCTCCGGAGGTTGCTGATGTTCGATTCCTTCCTGACTGATGCGGTGGACTACCTGCCCATGCTGTTGCAGGGCGCACTGACCACCATCTACATCACCGTTACCGCGCTGGTGATCGCTACCGTGCTTGGCTTGTTCTGGGCCCTGTTGCGGGTGAGCGGTATCGCGCCGCTTGCGCATGCCAGCCGCGTGCTGACCAACGTTATCCGAGGCATCCCGATCATCGTGGTGCTGTTCTACATGTACTTCGTGATCCCGGAAATCGGCATCAGCCTGACCGCGTTTCAGGCCGGTTCCCTGGGCCTGGGCATCGCCTATTCCTCGTACATGGCCGAAGTGTTTCGCGCCGGCATCGATGCCGTGGATGTCGGGCAGTTCGAGGCCGCCCAGTCGATTGGCATGTCACGCGCAAAATTGATGCGCCGGGTGGTGCTGCCGCAAGCGTTGCGCATCGCGTTGCCGCCCTATGGCAACAACGTGGTGATGATGCTCAAGGACTCTTCCCAAACCGCTGTCATCACCGTGGTCGAGCTGTCGATGCAAAGCAAACTGATCGCCGCCGCCACCTTCCAGAGTTCGACGGTCTTTACCCTTGTCGCGCTGATGTACCTCGCGATGAGCTTGCCAATGATGTTTGCGATCGGCCGTCTCGAAAAACGTATGGGGACCCAGAAATGATCAAGATCGAGAACCTGAGCAAGTCATTCGGCACCCACCATGTGCTAAGCGGTATCAACGCTGAAATCAACGCTGGCGAAGTGGTGTGCCTGATCGGACCTTCGGGCTCCGGCAAGTCCACGCTGCTGCGCTGCATCAATGGCCTTGAGCGCTATGAGGCCGGCAGCGTGACGGTCGAAGGCCTGCGGGTAGACGCGGCGCGATCGGACATTCGCCAGGTGCGGCAACGTGTCGGGATGGTGTTCCAGCGATTCAATCTGTTCCCCCATCGCACGGCGCTCGAGAACGTGATCGAAGGTCCGGTGTATGTGAAAGGCGAGGATCCCCGCGAGGCCACCGAGCGGGGCCGCGAGCTGCTCGCCAGCGTAGGCCTCGCGGAAAAATTCGAGCACTTCCCTCATCAGTTGTCGGGGGGCCAGCAGCAGCGCGTCGCCATTGCCCGCGCGTTGGCCATGCAACCCGAAGCCATCCTGTTTGACGAACCGACCTCGGCGCTTGACCCGGAACTGGTCGGCGAGGTGTTGGCGGTGATGCGCGGGCTGGCCGAGAAAGGCATGACCATGATCATCGTCACCCACGAGATGGGCTTCGCCCGCGACGTCTCCGACCGCGTGCTGTTTCTCGATGGCGGACGCATTGCCGAACAAGGGCCGTCCAGAGAGGTGCTGACTGCACCGAGCAATGAACGGATGCGCGATTTCCTGCGCCGAGTCACGCACGCCAGTTAAGCCGCAACGCGGCACTTGCCGTCTCCGTACCTGCAGACCCGTATAGGCTTTTTCATGACAGCGAATATGCACTTCCCAACGTCCACGCTGTGGGCGGCGACCACTGCTGCACGTCGCACCACACCTCCGATCACCGGGCCCCTGAACGTCGATGTCGCCGTGATCGGTGGCGGCTTCACCGGCTTGTCCGCCGCGCTCCATCTTGCTGAGTCGGGTGTCCACGTCGCCCTGTTCGAGGCGTCCGAAATCGCCCACCGGGCCTCCGGTCGAAACGGCGGTCAAGTGGTGCCGGGCTTTAAACCGACACCGCAGGCGCTGATCAAACGGTTTGGCGCCGAGACCGCGACGCGCATGATGCGGTTTGGGTATAGCAGTGCTGATGAGCTGTTCGAGCTTGTCGAGCGTCACAAGATTGATTGTTCGCCGACCCGCGATGGCTGGATCCAGGGTGCATTCTCCGAAGCAACGGCGCGGTATCTCCAGACGCGGGCACGGGCCATCAACCATCACGGCGGTGACGCCCTTTACCTTGACCGCGACGCCATGGCCGAGGCGACCGGTTCGGCATTCTGGCCGGCCGGCCTGCTCGAGCGGCGTGCCGGCGCGGTGCATCCGCTGGCCTATGCTCGCGGGCTCGCAGACGCTGCTCTCGCTTGCGGTGCGGCCATTCATGAGCACTCGCACGTCAGTGCAATGACGCCGGTGGCAGGCGGCGTCGAGCTGACCGTGAATGGCCATCAGGTTCGTGCAAAGCAGGTGATCCTGGCCACGGATGCATACACCGACCGGCTGTGGCCTGCCGTTGCGCAATCCTATGTCACGGTGTCGAGCGCGCAGATTGCGACCGACCCTCTTCCGGTGGCCTTGCGCGAGCGCATCATGGCGCGCGGAGCGGGCGTGTCCGAGACACGCAAAATCACCTACTACTGCCGTATCGATCCGGACGGACGATTCGTCATCGGCGGCCGCGGGCATTCTGCCGACTCGCTTGATCCCGCCACACGCGCGCAACTCATCGCGGCGGCCATCGAGCGCTTTCCAGAACTGGCGGGCGTGGCCTGGGTGCATGGCTGGGCGTGCCGGGTGGGCATGACCATTGATGATTTGCCACGCTTGCACCGACTGGCGGATGGCGTGTGGACGGCCTTCGGTTATTGCGGTCGCGGTGTGGCGATGGGAACGGCGCTGGGACGTGTGCTCGCACAGGCCGTACAGGGTTGCGATGAGGCGCAACTGGAATTTCCCGTGACCCCGGTCTCCCGCCTGCCGTTGTACCCGGCTCGTCAACTGGGTGCTGCACTGGCGATCAGTTGGTACCGATTGCGGGATTCGCTCGGGTATCCCGCCTGAATCAACGCTTGCCTTGGTGAATCTCAGCCTGTCGCGGCGGCTTCAGGCCGGGATTTTTTGATTCTCATATTCTTTATAGATCTTAATAAATAGCTTCTTATTCCTTAACGGATATAAATTCGCTCCCTATACTCGCCCAGGAACAGACACGCAGCAGGAGAGCTCCCCCATGCGCAACGAATCAATTCGCTACCTGATTGTGCCGGGCTGGCAAGGATCGCCAGAAGATCATTGGCAAAGCCACTGGCAGAACAGTTTGCCGAATAGCGCCCGGGTGGAGCAGGCCGACTGGCTGACCCCGCGTCGTGAAGATTGGGTGGCCGCGCTGGCTGAAGCAATTGCCGCGGACAGCACACCGGTCATCCTGATCGCCCATAGCCTGGGTTGCATCACCGTTGCCCATTGGGCCGCCACCGCGCCCGTGCAATTTCTGCGTCAGGTGCGCGGTGCCTTGCTGGTCGCGCCAGCGGACGTCGAGCGTCCAGCCTGCGCACCGGCCTTGCGCAACTTTGCGCCGATTCCTGTGGACCTTTTGCCCTTCCCGAGCCAGGTCGTCAGCTCCGACAACGACAGCGCCGTCAGCGCAACGCGAGCACTGGAGCTGGCGCGAAACTGGGGGGCTGAGGCGGGGATTCTGGCGGGCGCGGGGCACATCAACGTGAAGTCCGGTCACCAGCGTTGGGAGCAGGGTTTTGCTTACCTCTATCGCCTGCAAAACCGCTTGGAACATCACGCCCTGCGTCGCGCCTGAGTTTTTCTTTTTTCGCTTTCTTTTGAATAGGCCCCCGCCTCCCGGCGGTTTTGGGCGGGAGTCTGCCATGAGCTTTGAAACCTTCGGTCAGCCGCTGCTGACCTTTCCCGACGCCGAAAAAAGTCCCCTGAGCATCCGCGCCAAAGCGCTGGTGTTCGTCGATCCGCGCTCGCGGCAGTTGCGCCAGGACCTGGAGAATCTGGCACCGCGCGCCATCAGCGTATTGATCCGTGGCGAAACCGGCAGCGGCAAGGAATTGCTCGCGCGTCATATCCACCGTGCAAGCGATCGTGGTGGTTTGTTCGTGTCGGTCAATTGCGGTGCGATCAGCCCGACTTATGCCGACGCCGAGTTGTTCGGCTATGCCGCGGGTAGCTACAGCGGTGCGGCGAGCAGTCGAGCTGGATGGTTTGGTTCGGCCAATGGCGGCACGCTGTATCTGGACGAGATCGGTGACCTGCCGCTGCCGATTCAGATCAAGTTGCTCGCGGCCCTGGAAAATCATGAAGTCACCCGCGTCGGCGCCCATCAGCCGAGCCCGGTGGATGTACGTCTGGTCGCGGCCACCAGCATTGATCTGGCGCAGGCCGTGGCTGCCGGAAAATTCAATGAACGTCTTTATCATTACCTCAGCGAAGGCCAACTCGAACTACCAGCGTTGCGTGAACGGGTGGGCGATATTCTGTCGCTGTCCGAATATTTTCTCGGCATTTATAGCCAGCGCCTGGACCTGCCCGTGCCGCTGATCAGCGAGGCTGCGCAGCAGGTGCTGGAACAGCACTCCTGGCCAGGCAACACCCGAGAGCTGGAAAACGTCATTCACTTTGCGCTGTTGGTCAGCACTGGCGACGAGATTTTGCCTGAGCATCTGAATTTGCCGTCGGTGCCTGCGCCTCTCGAGCACATTGAGCAGGAGGTGGCTCGGCTTATTAAGAACGGCTCCCCTTCAGAACGATCCGGATTGAGGCACTTGTTCGAGCGCCTTGCGCTGATTGTGTAGCAGCTGCCGAAGGCTGCGTTCGATTGCGCAGCAATCGTAAAACGGCACAACAAGGTATTACTGAAAGACCGCAGCGCTGGATTTGCGGCCGCAGCGCGCCCGACCGCAGCCTTCGGCAGCTGCTACAAAGGCCTGCTCGTCTGTATGAACAAAATGGAATATGAAAGTGAATAAAAGATATTGTTCGGGAATAAAAAATCCCGGTATTGTCCGCGTCACGCCAGCGATAGCACTTCACTGGCACCTCACTTGAAGCCGTCGTCGATGACGACCGTGATTTTCGATAAGGACACTGCATGAAAAAGGTTCTGTTGTTCACCGCATTGGCGGCTGCCCTGACCGCGGGCCTGGCCCAGGCTGGCGAAAAACTGGTAGTGGCGGCGACTCCGGTTCCCCACGCCGAGATTCTTGAACTGATTAAGCCAACCCTCGCTAAAGAAGGCGTGGACCTGGAAATCAAAGTGTTCACCGACTACGTTCAGCCGAACGTTCAGGTTGACCAGAAGCGTCTGGACGCCAACTACTTCCAGACCCTGCCGTACCTGAACAGCTTCAACGAAGGTAAAGGCACCAATCTGGTGACCGTGATTGGCGTGCACGTAGAACCGTTCGGCGGCTACTCCAAGAAAGTCAAAACCCTGGCTGAGCTCAAAGACGGCGCGACCATCGCCATCCCGAACGAAGGCAGCAACAGCGGCCGTGCCCTGATCCTGTTGCAGAAGGCTGGCCTGATCGAGTTGAAAGACCCGAAAAACGCTTTGGCGACTCCGAAAGACATCGCCAAGAACCCGCACAACTTCAAGTTCAAAGAACTTGAGTCGGCCATGCTGCCCCGTGTTCTGGACCAGGTCGACCTGGACATGATCAACACCAACTACGCGCTGGAAGCAGGTCTGAACCCGGCTAAAGACGCGCTGATCATCGAAGGTGCCGATTCGCCTTACGTGAACTTCCTGGTGGCACGTCCGGACAACAAGGACAGCGTTGCCATCCAGAAACTGGCCAAGGCGTTGACCAGTCCTGAAGTGAAGGCTTTCATCGAGAAGAAATACAGCGGTGCGGTACTGCCGGCCTTCTGATTGATGCGGTAAACCCTTCACGGTTTTAAGCGCCGACGGCTTATACAGCGTCGGCGTTTTTTATTTGGGAGTGAGCCTGCTCGCGAACCTTTGTAGCAGCTGCCGAGGCACGAGGCTGCGTTGCGGGCCGAAGGACCGCCTTTTTGGGGCTGCTCCGCAGCCTGACGCAGCCTCGCAGGCTCGGCAGCTGCTACAGGGAGCTACGCGAGCACATTGAGAATTTTTTGCCTCGGGAGCCTTAGGACACCTTTGCTTTCAACGCCTTTCGCAACGCCAGCAGCAGCTTCAGTAGATCTTGCGTGTTCATCGGCTGCGGCATTTCTTCATTTGCCATTTTTCGCTTCCTTGTGAAGGTTCGGCCGGGAGTCTGGCCAAAAGATGTCCATCCCTGAAGACTCCTACCGAAAAAGAGATGCTTCCTACAACGCCCGGGGAAATAGTAGACGCTGAACGTAGGAATGAGTACGACGTACTCCGTGCGTAAGAACGCCAAGTCAGGGGCGAGATTGTTGAGGGCGGCAAGTGGCAGGGGTTAAGGGCGTGGCCTGGGGTACCTGGCATTTCTGTCAGGTGCCCTGTCCCTCATGTTCGGTGCAAACTAGACATTCGAGCAGGAGGTTTCGCACATGACATCGTTACCCGCTGATGTGTGTCGGTATCGTTACGACGCACTGGATCTACTCACAGGTTCAGAAACCGCTGGGCAGGCAAGTCTCCAACGTTTCTACCGTCACCAGCATCTAGTGACGGAGCTGCAAGGACAGTCCAGCCATTCCGTGTTCCAGCAGGGTGAGCAACTGCTCGCCATGCAATCGCGCGAGGACGACGGCAGCCTCGAGTGCCAACTGCTGGCCACTGATCAACAACGCTCCGTTTTGCAATTGTTGGATTCGATGGGACCGTCGCCGCAGATCTACACCCCTTATGGTCATCATTCGGCCGATAGTGGTCTGAGCAGCCTTCTCGGCTTTAACGGCGAACGCCGCGACCAGCTGACTGGACATTATCTGCTGGGGAACGGGCATCGGGCGTTCAACCCGGTGCTGATGCGTTTCAACAGCCCTGACCGGTTGAGTCCGTTTGGTCGGGGCGGGTTGAACCCGTATGCGTATTGTCTGGGGGATCCGGTGAATCATAACGATCCGACCGGACAATTTGCCGCAATTGCCAGAATCCTCACCGGTTTAGGCACACTGTTCAACTCGGTTATCACGTTGAGGCCCGGCATCCCTTTTCAGGTAGGACTGGATGCGTTGGCAAATGGAGCCGTGTTTCGATCCCCCCTAAGACATACCGTGGGTGCTTTGTCTTCCGTTTCTGCAGGAGTGACCGGTGTTCTTGGAGCTGTTGCCGGTCTGGCGAGTACGATTGTTGCCGCCATTAGCCCCGCTTCTACCGCGCTTGTACCCATGGCCCACACTTCATTGGGGCTCGGGGCTGCTTCAGCAGTGGGAAGATTGGGGTCCTGGTGGGCTGCGCGTGATGCTGCAGTGCTGCCTGCCCTGAAAAATCTATCTGGCGGGTCGCCTGCTGTAGCAAGTCGAGTGCTATCAGCAGGCTCAAGAAGACCTTCACATATCTCCATTGACATGAATCCCATGCCTTTGCCATCAGCCTCGGGCTTTACTCCCTCAGCTCCTCCTCAAACCCCGACGCCTATTGCTTCGGCTCCACCACTAACGCCAAGTATTGTCCAGCCAACTTCCAGGGGCGCTATCAAACGCAGGCATGATGGTGCGTTCGTGCTGAGGGCTCGGCGTAAAATCATTCGGGAATCATGAGAACAACGTGTAATTGAACGTCAATCCGGCCAATACCAGGCCGGTTCATCCAGCACGCGCTGCCCGACAATCCCGGTCTGGCCCAAATGCTTTTCCAGCACAATGCAATTGCATTCCTCGGCCTCCTGCAATGCTGAAATCAACCGCCGAGCATGGGACACCACCCACACCTGACACTGCTCTGACGCCCGAATAATCAACCGCGCTAACGCCGGTAACAGGTCCGGGTGGAGGCTGGTTTCCGGTTCGTTCAGCACCATCAGCGATGGCGGTCTCGGCGTCAGCAATGCGGCCACCAGCAATAAATAACGCAACGTTCCGTCAGACAATTCGGCCGCCGATAACGGTCGCAACAACCCTTCCTGATAAAACTCGATGGCAAACCGCCCCCCTTGCAGCGGTGCGATGTTCAATCTCGCGCCGGGAAACGCATCGCTGACGGCCGCTTGCAAGGCGTCGGCATCACCGATTTCACGAATGGTCTGCAACGCCGCCGCCAGATCACGACCGTCGTGGTGCAACACCGGTGTGCGCGTGCCCAATTGCGGTTGGCGAACCGGCGCGTCGGCATCGCTGCGAAAGTGATCATAAAAGCGCCAGCGACGAATGAATTCACGCAGCTGCAAGACTTCCGCCGTGGTGCGAAAACTGCCGACCTGATCGAACAGGCTGTCGAAATTCGGCGTGTGCTGGGCGAGTACTTCCCAGCCTCGACCGTCGCGGACGCGAATCATCGGCCCGGCGCGATCCACAAGCAGGCTGGCGGGACGGTAGAACGGGCCAGACCAGATGCATTCCTTTTTGATTTCAGGATCGAGGTAGAACTCAGTACGGGTTGGTACCGGCAAGCCCAGGGCAATCGAATAGCTGAAGTCCTCGCCTGCAAACCCCAGGCGCAGGCGTTTTGGGCCGTGTTGCACGTTTGCCTGGACCGGTACTTCGCCGTTGCGCATGCGCCGGGAGATGTTCTCCGGACCGGCCCAAAAGGTTGAATCCAGCCCACCCTCTCGAGCCAATGCATTGACCACACCGCCCTGAGCGGTTTCCGCCAGCAGGCGCAACGCTCGATAGAGGTTGGATTTGCCACTGCCGTTGGGGCCGGTAATGAGGTTCAGGCGCCCCAGCGGGATGACCAGTTTGTTGATCGAGCGATAATTGGCCACTGCGAGAGTTTTAAGCATTGAGAAGCTTCCAGCTGCGTGGTGCACCAGTTTGCCTTATTGTCCGCAACACGGTGATACCTGTAGCACCCGCTGCGCCACGATCCCTGTAGCACCCGCTGCGCCACGATCCCTGTAGCAGCTGGCGAAGCCTGCGTTCGGCTGCGAAGCAGTCGCAGTCCGGCTTGAAAGGTCCGCCTGTTGCACCGCGAGTACTGATTTTACGACTGCTTCGCAGTCGGTCGCAGGCTTCGCCAGCTGCTACAGGACCGCGACATGATTCCGGTAGGGGTTGCCCTGAGATTATGATGTTATCGCTTTATTTGGCGGGCATCAGAGGCGCCTGTTGAACCCTGTTCTAAGCTCACAGTCGTATCGAGAATCGCACGCCTGTTCAACGCAAAGGAGTCTGCATGGCTGGTCCCGGATTGAAACTAGTGGTTGGGTTGAGCCTCCTGGCTTTGCTGACCGCCTGCGGCGAAAAAAAACAGGTCGAAAAGGAACGTCCGCGGGTGTTCGTGCAAGAGGTCAAGCTGGCCGATTACGCGGCGACGGTGACCCTCACGGGCGATGTCCAGGCGCGGGTTCAGACCGAATTGTCGTTTCGTGTCGGGGGCAAGATTATCCAGCGCATGGTCGATGTCGGTGATCGAGTGTCGGCCAAGCAAGTACTGGCCAAGCTTGATCCCAAAGACCTGCAAACCAATGTCGACTCGGCGCAGGCCCAGGTCACGGCTGAACAGGCCCGGGTCACACAGACCGCCGCGTCCTTTGTCCGCCAGCAAAAACTCCTGCCCAAGGGTTACACCAGCCAAAGCGAATACGATTCTGCCCAAGCCGCATTGCGCAGCAGCCAAAGCGCGCTGGCGGCTGCCCAGGCGCAACTGGCCAATGCCCGCGAGCAACTGAGCTACACCTCGCTGATTGCCGACGCGCCGGGCGTGATTACCGCGCGCCAGGCTGAAGTCGGCCAGGTGGTACAGGCCACGGTGCCGATTTTCAGCCTGGCCCGGGATGGCGAGCGCGACGCCGTGTTCAACATCTACGAGTCGCTGCTGGCCCAGGAACCGGAAGATAAAACGGTGGTTGTAAGTTTGCTCGACAACCCCGCCATTAAAACCACCGGCACCGTTCGCGAGATCACCCCGGCCGTTTCTGCGCAAACCGGCACGGTGCAAGTCAAAGTGACGCTCAGCAGTTTGCCGGAGGGCATGCAACTGGGCTCAGTGGTGAGCGCCACCGCGAAAACGCCAGGCAAATCCGCCGTCGTCCTGCCGTGGTCAGCCCTGACCAAAAATATCAGCGAACCCGCCGTGTGGCGGGTAGACGGCGAAGGCAAAGCCGAACTGCATACCGTCACCGTCGGCCGTTACCTCACCGGTAAAGTCGTCATCAGCGGCGGCTTGAACGCCGGCGATAAAGTGATCATCGCCGGCGGCCAGTTACTGCACCCCGGTGTAAAAGTGGAAGTGGCCGAAAACACGTACAAGGATCTGGAAGTGGGGAATCAGCCATGAAGCGCCTATGGCTGGTTTTAGCCGCTGTCATGCTGGCGGCCTGCTCGAAAAAAGAGCCGCCACCGGAGCCGATACGCCCTGTGCTGTCGATCAAGGTCCTGGCCCTGGACGAAGAAAACCTCGGCCGATTCGCCGGCAGTATCCAGGCGCGTTATGAAAGCAATGTCGGGTTCCGCGTGCCGGGGCGCATTGCTCGTCGTGTCGTCGATGTGGGCGCCGAGGTCGAGAAGGGCGCCTTGCTCGCCACCCTTGATCCCACGGATCAGCAGAACCAGTTGCGTTCTGCCCAGGGCGATCTGGCGAAAATCCAGGCGCAATTCATCAACGCCCAGGCCAATGCCCGACGCCAGCAGGAACTGTTCAATCGTGGTGTGGGCGCCCAGGCGCAACTGGACGCTGCCCAGACCGACCTGAAAACCACCCAGGCCTCCCTCGATCAAGCCAAGGCCGCGGTCGGCCAGGCCAAGGATCAACTGGGCTACGTCGAACTGCGCACCGATCACAAGGCTATCGTCACCGCGTGGAATGCCGAAGCCGGGCAAGTCGTCACGGCCGGCCAGCAAGTCGTGACCCTGGCGCAGCCGGACATCAAGGAAGCGGTGATCGACCTGCCGGACACCCTGGTTGATCAGTTGCCGGCGGACGTGGTGTTCCAGGTCGCCGCGCAACTGGACCCGAGCATCACCACCACCGCCACCATTCGCGAAATCGAGCCTCAGGCACAGAGCGCGACCCGCACTCGCCGGGCACGCCTGACGCTGACGGAGACGCCACCGGGCTTTCACCTCGGGACGGCCATCAGCGTGACCCTCAGTTCGGCGATCAAACCGCGCATTGAATTGCCCGTCACCGCGTTGCAGGAGGTGGACGGCAAGCAGCGCATCTGGGTGATCGACGCACAAACCCAAACCGTTTCCCCGCGAGACGTCCACCTGATAAGCCGCACGGGTGACACCGTGGTGCTGGCGGATGGCGTGAAGTCTGGCGAGCGCGTGGTCAGCGCCGGCGTGAACAGCCTGAAACCAGGGCAAAAAGTGAAAATCGACGAGGAAAGCCCACAATGAAAGGGAGTTTCAATTTATCCGAATGGGCCCTCAAGCATCAGTCGTTTGTCTGGTATTTGATGTTCGTCGCGCTGTTGATGGGCGTGTTCTCGTACATGAACCTGGGTCGCGAGGAAGACCCGTCGTTCACCATCAAGACCATGGTTATCCAGACCCGCTGGCCGGGCGCAACCCAGGAAGAGACCCTCAAGCAGGTCACTGACCGCATCGAGAAAAAACTCGAAGAGCTCGACTCCCTCGACTACGTGAAAAGCTACACCCGACCCGGCGAATCCACCGTGTTCGTCTATTTGCGCGACACCACCAGTGCCGAGGACATCCCGGAAATCTGGTACCAGGTGCGCAAGAAGATCAACGACATTCGCGGTGATTTCCCTCAAGGCTTGCAAGGGCCGGGGTTCAACGACGAGTTCGGTGATGTGTACGGGTCGGTCTACGCCTTCACGGCGGATGGCATGTCGCTGCGCCAGCTACGTGATTACGTCGAACAGGTCCGGGCAGAGATCCGTGATGTGCCGGGGCTGGGCAAGGTCGAGATGATCGGCGAGCAGGACGAAGTGATCTACCTGAACTTCTCCACGCGCAAACTTGCCGCCCTGGGGCTGGATCAGCGCCAGGTGGTGCAAAGCCTGCAATCCCAGAATGCGGTGACCCCGGCCGGGGTGATCGAGGCAGGTCCCGAGCGGATTTCGGTGCGCACATCGGGTCAGTTCGAGTCTGAAAAAGACCTGGCCAACGTCAATCTGAAGCTCAACGATCGCTTCTATCGCCTGGCGGACATCGCTGAAATCAGCCGTGGCTATGTCGATCCGTCGACGCCGGAATTTCGCTTCAACGGCCAGACCGCCATCGGCCTGGCCATCGCGATGAAGAAGGGCGGCAACATCCAGGAGTTCGGCAAAGCCTTGCATCAACGCATGGAAGAGCTGACTGCCGACTTGCCGGTGGGCGTGGGCGTGCACAGTGTGTCCGACCAGGCCGAAGTGGTGGAAAAAGCCGTCGGCGGTTTCACCAGCGCGTTGTTCGAAGCCGTGGTCATCGTCTTGATCGTCAGCGTCATCAGCCTTGGCGTGCGTGCCGGGCTGGTGGTGGCGTGCTCGATCCCGCTGGTGCTGGCGATGGTGTTTGTGTTCATGGAATACAGCGGCATCACCATGCAGCGGATCTCGCTCGGCGCGCTGATCATCGCCCTCGGTCTGCTGGTGGACGACGCGATGATCACGGTGGAGATGATGGTCACGCGCCTGGAGATGGGCGAAACCAAGGAGCAGGCGGCGACGTTCGCCTACACCTCGACCGCCTTCCCGATGCTCACCGGTACGCTGGTGACCGTCGCCGGTTTCGTGCCGATTGGCCTCAACGCGAGCTCGGCGGGTGAATACACCTTCACGCTGTTTGCAGTGATCGCGGTGGCGATGTTGGTGTCATGGGTGGTCGCGGTGTTGTTTGCCCCGGTGATCGGTGTGCACATCCTCAGCGCCAACGTGAAGCCGCACAATGCAGAGCCTGGCCGCGTGGGTCGGGCGTTCAACGGCGGTATGCTGTGGGCGATGCGCAATCGCTGGTGGGCCATCGGCATCACGATTGCGCTGTTCGTGGCGTCGGTGTTTTCCATGCAATTCGTGCAGAACCAGTTCTTCCCGTCGTCGGACCGCCCGGAAATTCTTGTCGACTTGAACCTGCCGCAAAACGCCTCGATTGCCGAAACCCGCAAGGCCGTGAACAAGCTCGAGGAAACGCTCAAGGGCGATCCGGACATCGTGCGCTGGAGCACCTACATTGGCGAAGGTGCGATCCGTTTCTACCTGCCCCTCGACCAGCAATTGCAAAACCCGTACTACGCGCAACTGATCATCGTCAGCAAAGGCCTGGAGTCGCGAGAGGCCCTGAGCCAGCGCTTGCGTGAGCGTCTGCGCAAAGAATTCGTCGGCATCGGCAGCTACGTCCAGGCGCTGGAAATGGGTCCGCCCGTGGGTCGGCCTATTCAGTACCGGGTCAGTGGCAAGGACATCGATCAAGTGCGCAAGCACGCCATTGCATTGGCGACCGAGCTGGATAAGAACGCTCATATCGGCGAGATCATTTACGACTGGAACGAGCCGGGCAAAGTTCTGCGGATCGACATCGCCCAGGACAAGGCACGGCAACTGGGGCTGTCGTCGGAAGACGTGGCCAACCTGATGAACAGCATCGTCGTCGGCGCGCCGGTGACGCAGGTGGATGACGATATCTATCTGATCAACGTCGTCGGCCGTGCGGTGGATGCCGAGCGCGGAACTCCGCAAACTTTGCAGAACCTGCAGATCGTCACGCCGGGCGGGACGTCGATTCCGCTGTTGTCATTCGCCACCGTGCGCTATGAACTCGAACAGCCGCTGGTGTGGCGTCGAGACCGCAAACCGACCATCACCATCAAGGCTGCCGTGCGTGACGAGATTCAGCCGACTGACCTGGTGAAGCAACTCAAGCCGGCCATCGACCAGTTCGCCGCTACTCTGCCAGTGGGCTACAAGGTCGCCACTGGCGGTACGGTTGAGGAAAGCGGCAAGGCCCAGGGGCCGATCGCCAAGGTTGTGCCACTGATGCTGTTCCTGATGGCGACCTTCCTGATGATCCAGCTGCACAGTGTGCAGAAGCTGTTCCTGGTGGCCAGCGTCGCGCCGCTCGGGTTGATTGGCGTGGTGCTGGCGCTGATCCCGACGGGCACGCCGATGGGCTTCGTGGCGATCCTGGGGATTCTGGCACTGATCGGCATCATCATCCGCAACTCGGTGATTCTGGTGACGCAGATCGAAGCGTTCGAGAAGGACGGTTATTCACCGTGGGAGTCGGTGGTGCAAGCCACGGAACATCGACGCAGGCCGATCTTGCTGACGGCGGCGGCGGCGAGTCTGGGGATGATCCCGATTGCCCGGGAAGTGTTCTGGGGGCCGATGGCCTACGCGATGATTGGCGGGATTATTATCGCGACCTTGCTGACGCTGCTGTTTTTGCCGGCGCTGTATGTGGCCTGGTACAAGATTCGGGAACCGAAGAAAGAAGTGCAGTAAGGCGAGCGCTTCGCGCTCATCGCGGGCAAGCCACGCTCCCACAGTTGACCGCGTCGTACAGACGGATGCGGTTTTCTGTAGGAGCAAAGCTTGCTCGCGATGGCGTCCTGCCTGACTACACCGGCTTACGCCAGACACTTGCCAACCAAGGCTGCTGCTCCCGCGGCAATCCGGCTGGCCGATAGTAATGCTCCAGCTCGACAAACCCCGCCTCGGTCAACAGCGCCTGCCACGCCTGCAAGTCGTGATACGCGCCATAACGCGGCCCGTTCCAGCCTTCCTGGTTTTCGCCACGGGGATTGGAACTGAACAACACGCCCCCCGGCTTCAACGTACCGTGCAACTGCTTCAGCACCCGAGGCAATTCCTGGCGCGGGATATGAAACAGTACGGCGTTGGCAAAAATGCCGTCGAAGCGTTGGTCTGGCAGATCCAGCTTGAGAAAGTCTTGCTGCAAGACTTCACAGCCACTGTCTTCACGCGCCATCTGCGCGAACTTCTCTGAGCCATCAAGCCCGACTGCGGTATGACCCAGGCGTGTGAAGGTTTGCAAATCGCGCCCCGGACCGCAGCCGAAGTCGAGGATATTGAACGGTGCCTTCCCCTGAATATGCCGCAGCAGTGCATCGATGTTCTGGCTGACATCGTGATCACGCGTCCCTTCACGAAAGCCTTCGGCCACCGAGTTGTAATGGCCCAAGGTGGTGGAGGTGATTTTTTCGAGGTCGTCCGGGGTTTGTTTCATGGTGGGCTGCGCGGGTAATTGGGATACGCCGAATATACGCCATCAGGCCTAGGGCTGCTGCGCAGCCATCGCGAGCAGGCTCACTCCCACAGTGGATCGCGTCGGACACAGATCCAGCATCCGCTGTAGATCTTTTGTAGGAGTGAGCCTGCTCGCGATGACGGTATTAATAACCACCAAAAACCTGAATCAGTCCTCGGTGTTCTTCATCTAAACGATGGGTGGCAGCTGTGCGCGGGTTAGTAGGCCGGTCAATAGGAACCCGGTGCATCCGAAGACGCCCCACGCACAGCCGCCATATTCAGTACCCGACAGAGTGTCGGGCGTGAGGATGGGACGCTATGCACCTATTGATCCGGGCTACTAAACCCGATCACTGATGAGCAGTGACGGACGGAGGTTAGGCACGGAATTCTGCAGGCGCAAGCGTGCGAAATAATCTAGGAAACGTCCTGCCAAGGGAAGGGATTTGCTATGTAGGAGCGCTGATTTTTCTGTGAGAAAACGGCAGTTTTTGTAGTGGGTTTCCTACAGCAAAGATCGCAGCCTTCGGCAGCGCCTACAGTGGATCGGTGGACACCTGTAGGCGCTGCCGAAGGCTGCGATCTTTTGATCTTGATTCAGCGTTTGTTAAGGCCCCGCGCCAATCGATCCCCACCCAGCTGGATAATCGCCACCAACACCACCAGCAATACGATCACCGTCAGCATGATCTGGCTATCGAATCGCTGATAGCCGTACCGATACGCAATGTCCCCCAGCCCACCAGCACCAATCGCTCCTGCCATGGCCGAGGAGTTGATCATGGTGACCAGGGTAATGGTGAAACCGCCGACAATCCCCGGCAGCGCTTCCGGCAACAGAACATGCCAGACGATGTGCCAGCGCCGGCATCCCATCGCCTGTGCTGCTTCGATGAGCCCATGATCGACCTCACGCAAGCTGACCTCGGCGATACGCGCAAAGAACGGCGTGGCGGCGATGGTCAGGGGGACCACCGCTGCCCACACGCCATAGGTGGTGCCGACGATCAGGCGAGTGAACGGGATCAGCGCCACCATCAGAATCAGAAACGGTATAGATCGAAACAGGTTCACGAACGCACCCAGTGCGCGGTTCAGCGCGGGTGCTTCGTAGATGCCGCCTTTGGAACTGGTGACCAGAATCACCGCCAGCGGTATGCCCGCCAGTAACGCAATCAGCGATGACACGCCAACCATCAGGAAAGTGTCGATGAAGCCTTGCAGCAAGCGATCAAACCACATAACCCAACACCTCCACCTGTTGTGCCCATTGGCCGGCGCGCTGGCGCAGTTCTTCCGCGCTCGAAGATGAATCCGTCACCGCCAACAGCAGTTGTCCAAGCGCATGCCCCTGAATCCGCTCCACGCCACCTTGCAGCAGCCGCACGCGACCGCCAAGGGCGCTGAACAACGCGGCCAGATCGGGTTCGTCGGTGGCGCTACCGGTGAATTGCAGACGCAATACGACGGCGGCATCCGGCTTGGGAGGCTGCGCGTGCAAGCGGCTTTGCAGCTCTTGCGGCAGTGCGTGCTGCAATGGCGCGAGCAAGGTCTTGCTGACCTCATGCTGTGGGTTGCCGAACACTTCCCAGACTGGCCCTTGCTCGACGATCCGACCGTGTTCGAGCACCACTACCCGGTCACAGATATCGCGGATAACCGCCATTTCGTGAGTGATCAGCACGATGGTCAGGCCGAGCCGTTGGTTGATCTCGCGCAGCAGCCCGAGGATCGATTGCGTGGTCTCCGGGTCGAGCGCTGAAGTGGCTTCGTCGCACAACAGAATCGCTGGATCGTGGACCAGCGCGCGAGCGATGCCGACGCGTTGTTTCTGGCCGCCGGAGAGCTGCGCCGGATAGGCCTTGTGTTTGCCTTCAAGCCCCACCAGTTCCAGTAATTCACCTACTTTCTGCTCGCGTTTTTCCTTCGGGACACCCGCCACTTTCAGCGGCAATTCGACGTTCTGCCAAACCGTCTTGGCCGACATCAAATTGAAATGCTGAAAGATCATGCCGATGCGTCGACGCAGCGCGACCAAGCGGTCTTCATCGAACTCGCCAATGTCCACCTGATCGATCAACACGCGACCGCTGCTTGGCTGTTCAAGTCGGTTGATGGTGCGGATCAGCGACGACTTGCCGGCGCCGCTGCGGCCGATGATGCCGAACACTTCGCCGCGCTGAATCGCCAGGTCGATGCCGTGCAGGGCGGCGACCGGACCTTGCTGGCCGTTGTAGGTTTTGCCCAGGCCGATAAAACGCACATGAGCTCGGTTCAGGTCAGGATGCAGTTCGGCTTTTTGGGCCTGACGTTGCTCTGGAATTTCCAGTCGCAGTTGCGTGGCAGCCGTCATTCTCAGCTTTCCCAACCGGCTTGGTAGAGCTTGCCGTGGGCTTTATCCAGCGCAGCGCGAACCGCCGGCGAATGCTGGTAAATGTCGACGAATTTGATAAGACGAGGATCGGTTTTGCTCTTGGGCTGAATCACGAACTGGATCACGTATTCCTTGTGATCGAGGCCATCGAACAGCAGGGCAGAGCCGGCATCGAAGGTCTTGGACAAGCGAATGTAGGCCGGATAGCCCTGCACCAGATCGGCGTCGTCATAAGCGCGCACCAGTTGCACGGCTTCAACCTGGAGAATTTTGATTTTCTTTGGGTTGCTGACGATGTCTTCTTCGGTGGCCTTGTAGCCCACACCGGGTTTGAGCGTGATCAGGCCGGACTTGGCCAGGAGCTGCAGGCCGCGGCCGCTGTTGATCGGGTCATTGGCGATGGCGACGGTAGCGCCTTCTGGCAGCTCGTCGAAGCTTTTGTATTTCTTCGAATACAGGCCGACGTTGTTGATGATCCCCGGAGCGAACGGCACCAGGTCAAAACCGGCGGCGGCCTTGGCGTTTTCCAGGAACGGGATGTGCTGGAAGTAATTCACGTCGATGTCGCCGGCAGCGAGGCTGACGTTGGGGGCGATCCAGTCGCTGAACTCAACCAGTTCAACCTTCAGGCCTTGTTTGTTGGCTTCTTCGACGGCCGCTTCCAGAGGAATCGCGAAGGCGGCGGTGGTGCCGACCTTGAGCGCCGGGTCGGCGGCGAAGGTAGCGGAGCTGAAGAGGCCGAGGGCCAGGGCCAGTGCTTTGACTGGGTGAGAGAGGTAGTGCTTGGTCATGATGGTTATTCCAGTCAGTGCATGAATGTGTGTTGTCTGGTTGGGCCTCATCGCCAGCAGGCTGGTTCCCACAGTAGGAATGCATTGCAACTGTGGGAGCTAGCCTGCTAGCGATGCTTTTAACGGCGGAACGCCGAACCGGTGTGTTGCTCAGGCAAATGCGCCCCTTCGTGAAACAGCTTTTCCCTGAAGGAGCCGTTGTCATAAGCGGTCTTGTACGACCCTCGGCGCTGCAGTTCCGGGATCACCCGCTCAATGAAATCCACATAGCTTTCCGGCGTGACGATGCGCGTGAGGTTGAAGCCGTCCAGACCGGTTTCGGCGATCCACGATTCCAGCTCATCCGCCACTTGCTCAGGCGAGCCCACCACGGTGATGTAACGACCGCCGAGGGCGTGTTGCTCCAGCAATTTGCGGCGGGTCCAGTCGTTGTTCTGCAGGTTTTTGGTCGCGGACTGGATGGCGTTGCTCTTCACGTACTGGATCGGCTCGTCGATCTCGTACTCGGAAAAATCGATCCCGGTCGAGGCCGAGAAATGCGCCACGCCGGCTTCGGCGCTGGCGTAGCTCAGGTACTCGGCATGCTTGGCCCAAGCGAGCTCTTCGGTGGCGCCGACAATTACGTTCAGCCCCATGAACACCTTGATGTCCTCAGGGTTGCGACCGGCTTCAACGGCGCTGGCGCGCACCTTGTCCACCTGAACTTTGGTCGATGGTTTGTTCTGGCCGCTGATGAACACACACTCGGCGTGACGCCCGGCGAACAACAATCCACGGTCCGAGCTGCCGGCCTGGAA
Source organism: Pseudomonas sp. MDV22-iso1 (assembly GCF_058145095.1). Classification (NCBI taxonomy): domain Bacteria; kingdom Pseudomonadati; phylum Pseudomonadota; class Gammaproteobacteria; order Pseudomonadales; family Pseudomonadaceae; genus Pseudomonas; species Pseudomonas sp. MDV22-iso1. Next base: position 129,308 of record NZ_JBYVMF010000009.1, on the reverse strand, counting down.
CAGCACCGGCGTGCGTTGCGGCGACGGTTCGCAGAGGTGATAGCCCTCGACCTGATAGAACTCGCCCTTGTGCTCGACCTTGTGCACCTTTTCTGGCTGCGCATAGATTCGCTGCTGCGGATCGTTGAGCACCGCGCCGTTTTCCCAACTGCCTTCCCAGAGTTTGTAGAGCACGTTGAGGTACTCGTCAGCCTGGTCATAGCGGCGGTCGTGTTCGACCTGTTCGCTCAGGCCCATGGCCTTGGCGGCACTGTCGAGGTAACCGGTGACGATGTTCCAGCCCACTCGACCGCGACTCAGGTGATCGAGTGTCGACATGCGTCGGGCGAACAGATACGGCGGCTCGTAGGTAAGGTTGGCGGTGAGGCCGAAACCAAGGTTTCGGGTCACGGCGGCCATGGCCGACACCAGGAGCAGCGGGTCGTTGACCGGCAGCTGGATCGACTCTTTGAGCGGCACATCCACCGCGTTCTGGTAGACGTCATACACCCCGACGATGTCGGCGATGAACAACCCGTCAAAGAGTCCGCGCTCCAGCAGTTGCGCCAGTTCGGTCCAGTATTCGATGGTTTTGTATTGAGTGGAGTTGTCCCGTGGATGCGTCCACAGGCCATGGTTGATGTGACCGATGCAGTTCATGTTGAACGCGTTGAGCAGGATTTTCTTTTTGCTGGCGCTCATCAGATGGTCCCCCGCAGTGGCGGTTTTTCATCGTTGAGGTAGTAGTTGCCCACAGCGTGGTACTTCCAGCGCACCGGGTCGTGCAGCGTGTGCACGCGCGCGTTGCGCCAATGGCGATCCAGACCGTGTTCGATCAGGGTCGCCTGGCTGCCAGCCAGTTCAAACAGCGTGCTGCCCGCGGCGAGGGAGATTTCGGTACTGATGGCGCGGGCCTCGGCGATGGCAATGGACGCCGCCGCGACGGTCTCGGCGTTGGTGTCGGCCTGGGCCTTGTCGAGGTATTCGCCAGCACGTTCGAGCAAGGCTTCAGTGGCATGCAGACGGATGCTCAGGTGGCCGAAGCTCTTGAGGGTCAGCGGGTCTTCGGTGGCTTTCTCATGGGTAGCATCAATCCACGGCCGGGTTTTGGTGCGCACGAAGTGCAGGGCATCTTCATACGCCGCGCGGGCGATGCCGGTGTCGATGGCGGCATGAAGAATCTGCGCCAACGGGCCAACCGGTGTCGGACGTTCGAAAGCGCTTTGAAAAGGGATCACGTCTTCGGCCGCGACGTAGACGTCTTCGAACACCACCGAGCCGCTGCCCGTGGTGCGCTGGCCAAAGCCGCTCCAGTCGTCGATGACCGTCAGGCCTTTGCTGTCGCGCGGCACAAACGCCAGTTGTTGCACGCCGTTTTCATCAATAACTGACGTCGGGATACGTTGGGCGTAGATGGCACCGGTGGCGTAGAACTTGCGGCCATTAATGCGATAACCATCGCTTTCGCGGGTCAGGCGGGTGACACGGTCGTGGGCGGTTTTGGTGCCCAGTTCTGCCAGGGCATTGCCGAAGCGCTGACCGGCCAGGACTTCGGCGTACAGGCGTTTTTTCTGCTCGTCGCTGCCGTTCACTCGCAGCACTTCGAGGGCATAGAAATGGTTTTGGGGGATCTGTCCGAGGGAACCGTCCGCCTGGGCGATCAAGGCGATGACCTTGGCCAGGGTGACGTTCGAAACGCCCGCGCCACCGTATTCCTTTGGCACACTGATACCCCATAGGCCCGAGCGGGAAAACACTTCCAGCTCCGGATGTGGCAAACGGCGTTCGCGGTCGCGCAGGGCGCTGTCGCGTTTGAAGTCATCGGCCAGGTCACTGGCGACGATCAGGGCTTGCTCATCGCTGGTTATGACCGCGACGTGGTGAGAAAGAGGCATGTGCTTCTCCAGAGATCTGGTCAAAAGTGTCTGGTCGTTAAATCCAGGAATGACGAGCGGGCAACGTGCCGTTCAAGTGATACGTGCCGACAGCGTGATACTTCCAGCGCACCGGATCGTGCAGCGTGTGCACGCGGGCGTTACGCCAGTGACGGTCGAGATTGAATTCGGCGAGGGTGGCGCGGCTGCCGGCGAGTTCGAAGAGCTTTTCGCTGGCCAGCAACGAGATTTCGGTGGTCAGCACTTTGGCTTCGGCCACGGCAATCGAGGCGCGGGCAGCGGACTCGGCAGTGAGCGGCGCGGCGTTGACCTGGTCGAGCACTTGCCCGGCCTTGCGCAGTAGAGCTTCAGCCGCGTGCAGTTCAATTTTCAGTTTGCCGATGTCGGCGATGACATAGAGGTCGTCGCTCGCCCGTTCAACGTTGGCGTCGATCCATGGCCGTGCACGGGTCTTCACGAATTCGATGGCGTCGTCGATTGCGCCTCGGGCAATGCCGGCGTCGATAGCCGCTTGAATCAGCTGTGAGACGGAACCCTGGATGTTTGGCTTGTCGTTGATCGTCCAGTTATCCACCACCAGTTCGGCGTCGACCCGCACGTTGTTGAGCAAGACGGTGCCGCTGGCAGTGGTGCGTTGGCCAAAACCCGACCAGTCATCAACGATGCGCAAACCGGGCGTGCCACGGCGGACGAAGGCCAGTACCTGCTTGCCGTCATCGTTCAGCGCTTTGACGGCGACCCAATGAGCGAACAACGCGCCGGTGGAATAGAACTTCTGGCCATTGATCACGAAACCATCGCCATCGGCGGTGATTCGCGCTTTCAGTTCGAGTGTGTTTTTGGTGCCGCGCTCCGGGCCTGCATTGCCGATGCGCCAGCCTTCAAGCACGCTTTTGAACAGCCGTTTTTTCTGCGCTTCGGTGGCGCTGCCGAGCACAAGATTGAGAATGCCAAACTGGTTTTGCGGGATCTGCCCCAAGGCCGGATCAGCCGCGGAAATGATCGCGAAGACCTCAGCAAGGGTGACGAATGAAACCTGTGGACCGCCGTATTCGCGCGCAATGGCGATGCTGCCCAGGCCGCTGCGGGTGAATTGTTCGATTTCCGACCACGGCAGCTTGCGCTGCTGGTCACGTTTGGCCGCTTGCAGGCGAGCGACCTGTGCCAGCTCATGGGCGGCCTTGATGGCTTGAGCATCGTTGCGCAAGACCTGCGCGGGCAACAACAACGGGGCGATATCCAGATCACTCTGGACAAGTGCGTCTGCCAGACTGGACATCAGCGCCACTCCTTGGCTGCACGCAATGCCCTGGCGATTTGCACTGGGGTGATTGTGTTCCGGACCATACCTACCTCACATCTCATGGAAACGCCGCGGGAAAGGCGGCGAACGAAAACAAGAATGTCCGGTGGTCCGGTTCATATACCCTAAACATGTATAAAAAATTAATAAACTAACTTTTAGGAATATGCATAGAAGGGTGTTGTGGGGGAAGACAGATATCCTGTGTAGCAGCTGGCGACCTGTGGCGAGGGGATTCATCCCCGTTCGGCTGCGCAGCAGTCGTAAAGATTTTGGGGCCGCTGCGCGACCCAGCGGGGATGAATCCCCTCGCCACAGATCGCCAGCTGTTACAGGGATTGTGGTGTGTTTGGAGAGGGGGCTCAGCGCTTTGCTCGCTTCAGCGGTACTTTGAGGTAGGCGTTGGCGCAGCCGATCTTCAGCCTGCGCACTGGCGCCCAGCGAGAGTTGTTGCCTGCCCGGTCGAGGACGCAATACGTTACTTCCAGTCGCAGATCCTCGCCCGCTTCGAGAATGATCGCCGAAGGTACCCAAACCCGAATCGGCTGTCCGATATCACAGGGTTTTAGCCTGGGCAGATCCATTCGAGCGTCCCCCCAACGCAGGGTGATCTCGTCGTCGACGTCCATGTTCAGGTACGGCTCAATGGTCAACGGCACGCCGCGCTTTATCTGCCTCGAATTGACGCCCTTTCGTTGAATCGCCTCGGGGAGGTAAACCGGCGCCAGGTTCTGGTTTTCATCGCCGCACACCGGTGGTGGCTGTCCGCCTGGGCAATCCAGTTTGACGTGTACCTGCATGGCGGGCGACAGGGCCGGTTCCTGACCGATCTGCATGACCCGGTAGCGAACGCTCGAAGCGCCACTGGCAATAAAGCTTTCCGGTACTCGCAGGCTGACGGTCTTGCACACGTCCCTGGCAGCCAACACTTTGGACGCCACGTAGCAGTCATCCCAGAACAGTTCGATCAGATCGCCTTTATCCATGCCGGCGTATGGCGCGACGTCGATCAGCAGGTGCGCCGCCGAGCTGATGTTGATGCTGTCCTTGTCTGATTGCGCCAGCGTCGGCACCGCCAATTGAAGTGTGGTCGAGATGCTTTTCATGGATTCTCCTTGAAGTCTTGCAACGAATTCCGTTTCTGAAAAAAAACGCGGATGTCGAACAGCAAAACCGTTCATTACTTGAAGTTAAAATAATGATTGAGTGTGATGAGTGTCGTCCGTAGTCACAGATAAAAGTGCGGATGAATGACTGTCAATAGAGTGAGTTAGTTAAGTTGGCGAGCGCGTGTTATTCAGAAGGTTCCTACGTGCAGGAGGCAGTAAGCCCCATGGTGCTGTCGAATATTGCTCAATAAATGTTGGGTTTTACTGCGCTGTTTAGCGATAGCGACAGCTAAGCACTGCTTGAGTATTAAGCATACTGGCGAAGGCAAAATGGTTTCTACGGGCTATATATGTACCGCGCGCTTCGACAAAAAAGTTGTAGGGCAGGCAGTGATATTTAATTGAGCGAACAGGGTGTTTATAGAAGGGGAGGGGGACTTCCATCCGTGGAAGTTAAACCGTATTGCGGGGGTGTTTAATGGTGTGTGTTGTTTATAAACTTGCTGAGGAACTGTTTCGTCCGCTCTTCTTTAGGGTTGGCAAACAACGCCTTGGCTTCACCTTGCTCGACGATCACTCCTTTGTCGAAAAACACCACGCGATTGGCCACGTCCCGGGCAAAGCTCATTTCGTGGGTGACGATCACCATGGTGCGTTTCTCTTCAGCCAGGCTGCGGATAGTTGCCAGCACTTCACCCACCAGCTCCGGATCGAGGGCCGAGGTAGGTTCGTCGAACAGAATGACTTCCGGCTCCATGGCCAATGCCCTGGCGATCGCCACACGCTGTTGCTGGCCGCCTGAAAGACGTCGCGGATACGCGTCCTCCTTGCCCGCCAACCCGACTCGGGCCAACAGTTTTTTGCCCAGGGCAATGGCATCGGCGCGGGGGATCTTTTTCACCACGATCGGCCCCTCGATCACGTTTTCCAGGGCCGTGCGATGGGGGAACAGATTGAAGCTCTGGAACACGAAACCCACGTGCTGACGCAAGCGGCGCACCAGGCTTTGCTGCTGGTTCAGTGGTCGGCTGCCATCGATTTCGATGTCACCAACCTTGATCCGGCCGCTGGTGGGTTCTTCCAGAAAATTCAAGCAGCGCAGGAAGGTGGTTTTACCCGAGCCGCTGGGCCCGATAATGGCCACAACCTCGCCTTCCTTTACTTCCAGATCGATGCCATTGAGCACCACTTGACCCTTGAACTGCTTTGTCAGTTTTTCCACGACAATCATGGGTCAGGACTCCTGGTCGTGCCGATTGACCCGCTCTTCCAACTTGTTCTGCAGGTGCGACAACACCGTGGCCAGAATCCAGTAGATCAGTGCGGCGGCAAGGTACATGGTGAACACTTCGAAGGTGCGTGCTGTGATCAGCTGCGCCTGGCGGAACAACTCCGGCACCTGGATGGTGGCGGCCAGCGCGGTGTCCTTGACCAGCGAAATGAAGCTGTTGCCAAGCGGCGGCAATGCGGTGCGCATTGCCTGCGGGATGATGGCCCGTCGCAGGGTTTGCGCTCGGGTCATGCCGATGCTGGCGGCAGCTTCCCACTGGCCGCGCTCGATTGAGCTGATCGCGGAGCGGAGGATTTCACAGGCGTAAGCGGCCATGTTCAGCGAGAAGCCGATCAGGGCCGCCGGCAGCGGATCGAGTTCCATGCCCAATTGCGGCAAGCCGTAATAGATCACGAACAGTTGCACCAGCAACGGCGTGCCGCGAAAAAACGACACGTAGATGCGGGCGATCCAGCTCACCAGCTTGAAGCGCGACAGGCGCATCAGTGCCAGGCCGAAGCCCAGCATGAGGCCGAAAAACATCCCGCCCAGGCTCAAGATGACCGTGTAGTAGGCCCCCTTGAGCAGGAAAGGCAGGGAATCCAGTGCGAGTTGGAAAGCTTCTTCCATTATTGAGTGACGTCAGCGCTGAAATATTTTTCCGAGAGCTTTTTCAGCGTACCGTCTGCACGCAGCTTGTCGATGGCTTTGTTGATTGCTTCCAGCAGTTCAGGCTCGCCTTTGCGCAGGGCAATACCGGCTTCCTGGCGGGAGAACGCTTCGCCGGCGGCGACAGTGTCCTTGGCCTTCTTGGCGTATTCCAGTGCGGCGAGACGGTCGATCAGGATGGCGTCGATACGGCCTACGCGCAGGTCCTGGAACTTGGTCGGATCATCGTCATAGGTCTTGATGATGGCTTTGGGTTGATTTTCCTTGAGCCATTGCTCGTAGTTGGTGCCCAGGCCTACACCGACTTTCTTGCCATCCAGATCGGCGGCGGTCTTGATGGTGTCTTTGTTCTTGGTCAGAACAAGCGCCTGAATACCGGAGACGGTGTAAGGCTCGGAGAAGTCGTACTTCTTCTTGCGCTCTTCGGAAATGGTCACTTGGTTGATCACTGCATCCAGACGCTTGGATTCCAGTGCCGCGAGGATGCCATCCCATTTGGTCGGTTGCAGTTTCACTTTCACGCCCAGCTCTTTGGCCAGGGCTTCGGAGAACTCGACTTCGAAGCCGGCCAGTTTGCCGTCGGCGTCCACGAAGCTGAACGGTGGGTAAGTGCCTTCCAGGCCGACGTTGATAACGCCGGCGTCTTTGATTTTTTGCAGTTGCTCACCGGCAACGGCCTGACCGATCAGACCGGCGCTCAGCGCCAGGCCCAGCGAACCTACCAGCAGATTTCGACGTAGTGCGGAAAAATTCATGACAAGCCCCTGTGTTTTCTTATGGAAGACGTAGTGAGAAGGTTGGCAAATTCGGGATTTAAACGTCTGCGATATCCTGCCCTAAAGCAGCATATTCGTCTCGTTGCAAATTCGCCTGCGGCGCGACTATATGATGGCGTTCTTAGATTGGAAAATAATAAATATTTCGATTGTTATTCCTTTGTGGAATATAAAATCAAAAGATCGCAGCCTTCGGCAGCTCCTGCAGGAGTACGCCAATCCATGTAGGAGCTGCCGAAGGCTGCGATCTTTTGATCTAGCCGTTTCTGTTTTACAGAAAATCTTTATAAGCAAACAACGCCGGTGCTCCACCGGTGTGCAGGAAAATAATCGGCCCCTCATTGAAGCGCTGACGCCCGATGCCATCCAGCAGACCCGCCATGGCCTTACCGGTGTACACCGGGTCGAGCAACAACCCTTCCTGACTGGCCACCAGCTTCACCGCTGAGAGCGTGCCGGCGTTCGGTTCGCCGTAACGCGGGCCGAAATATTCGTCCCACAATTCGACTTTGAAACTCGCTGGCAGAGTCACGCCCAGCAGCTCCGCTGTGCGCTCGGCCAGGCCCTGAACCTTGGGGCGTTGATCTTCATCACTGCGCGATACCGTGACGCCGATCACTGGCAATTCCGGCAGTGCTTCATTCAATGCCAGCGCCAGGCCGCTATGGGTTCCTGCACTGCCTGAGGCCAATACCACGGCAGCAAAAGTCAGACCGGTGTCCTTGATCTGTTCGGCCAGTTCCAGCCCGGCGCGCACATAACCGAGCGCGCCCAAAGCGTTGGAGCCGCCAATCGGCACGATGTAGGGTTTTTTGCCGTTGTTGCGCAGTCGGTCAGCCAGGGCCTGCAATTGTTCGTCGGCGTTGTCGAGGTTTTCCACCAGTTCGACCTTGGCATCGAACAGGTCGAGCAGCAGCCGATTGCCATTGGCGACGTAGTTGCTGTCGTCAGTGCCCAGCGGATTTTCCAGCAGGGCGATGCAACCCAGGCCCAGTTTGGCGGCCAGGGCAGCGGTCTGGCGAACGTGGTTGGACTGCAGCGCGCCTGCGGTGATGAACGTGTCGGCGCCTTGGGCCAGCGCATCTGCCGCCAGGTATTCGAGTTTTCGCAGCTTGTTGCCGCCCATCGCCAGTGGCGTCAGGTCATCGCGTTTGACGTATACATCGCGGCCCAGCCAGGTCGACAGGCGCTCGAGTTTTTCCAGCGGCGTCGGGTGGCTGAGCAATTCGAGGCGGTCAAAACGGGCGAGCTGTTGTTTGATCATGGTTACGCACTGGCAGGGAAAGATGTCCGGACTATAGGCACGCCAAAATCCAGGGGCAACCGCCAATCGCTTATAGCCAAAAGTATTGAGTTCAGCACTATTGGTTCTTAATTCGGCTTGAAGACCTTGCCGTAAAGTAATCGCCGTCAAGGTGGCCAGACAGTCCGGCTGCCGGTGAGGAGTTTCTACAGTGAGCGAGCGATCCAGCCATTGGCAATTGCAGACCATCGTCAGCCAACTGCGTACCGCGCGTGATCAATGGCGTGCCCAAAACGGTCGCGCCAGTGGCGAGCAGGGCGGTCGCGAGTTGCCTTCTCGAGCGGCGATGGCCGATATTCTTGAAGCGCTCTGTGGCGCGCTGTTTCCGATGCGTCTGGGGCCGGTCGACCTGCGTGAGGAGAGTGAAGATTTCTACGTCGGCCACACGCTGGACGTGGCGCTGAACGCATTGCTGGCTCAAGCGCGACTCGAACTGCGTTACGCCGCGCGCCATAGCGCCCAGGCCGACACCGAAGTCGAGGCCAGGACCATTCAGATCATCCAGGATTTCGCCCTCGCGTTGCCGGGGCTGCGCAGTTTGCTGGACACCGATGTGCTGGCGGCCTACCACGGCGACCCGGCGGCACGCAGCGTTGATGAGGTGCTGCTGTGCTACCCAGGGATCCTGGCGGTGATTCACCATCGCCTGGCGCACCATCTCTATCGCGCCGGGTTGCCGCTGCTGGCGCGGATCAGCGCGGAAATCGCGCACTCGGCCACGGGCATCGATATCCACCCAGGGGCGCAGATCGGTCGCAGCTTCTTTATCGATCATGGGACGGGTGTGGTGATTGGCGAGACTGCCATCATCGGCGAGCGTGTGCGGATCTATCAGGCCGTGACCCTGGGTGCGAAGCGTTTTCCGGCGGATGAAGACGGGCAATTGCAGAAGGGCCATCCGCGGCATCCGATTGTCGAGGATGACGTGGTGATTTACGCCGGTGCGACGATTCTGGGGCGGATTACTATCGGCAAGGGCTCGACCATCGGCGGTAATGTCTGGCTGACCCGCAGCGTGCCGGCGGGGTGCAACCTGACCCAGGCGAATCTGCAGCATGATGATGGGACGCAGAAGTAAGGGCTGAAATCTTCAGTGATCTTGCTAACGCCTTCGCGGGCAAGCCCCGCTCCCACAGGATCGATGTCGTTCGCACAATTACTGTACGACACGATACCTGTGGGAGCGTGGCTCGCCCGCGAATGATTTCAATCCGAACCGAGATAATGGTATTCAGCCAATTATCCAGTGAACCAAACCACCAAATCCCACCTCATACCCTTCCTTGAGCTAGCGTACACACAGTACCGCCGAGCCCTGCGATTAGTCCTTAGCGCCCTATCCATGTTTAACTTGAACGCTCATTCAAGTTAAAACGCCGGTTCGCTGCCCGCTCACAACAGGAGGCTTGCCTTTGCTGAGTCTGATTTTCACAGCCACATTGCCTACCTTAGAGGTGCATGTTTCATGAGTGCATCTTCTCTCCCACCAAGCGGCCAGGTCCGCATGAATCCGCCGGTGTTCTACTTCTCGGCGAGTTTCATTCTGTTGTTCGGCATCGTGGTTATCGCGATGCCCGAGCAAGCCGGGGCCTGGTTGCTGGCGGCACAAAACTGGGCGGCCAATACGGTCGGCTGGTACTACATGCTCGCGATGACCCTGTACCTGGTCTTCGTGGTGGTCACCGCCTTATCCGGCTACGGCAAGATCAAGCTCGGTGCCGACCACGACGAACCCGAGTTCAGTTACCTGTCCTGGGCCGGCATGCTGTTCGCCGCCGGGATCAGCATCACGCTGTTTTTCTTTTGTGTATCCGAGCCGCTGACCCACCTCGCGCAACCGCCCCAGGGCGATGCCGGCACGGCGGATGCGGCGCGACAGGCGATGCAGATTCTGTTCCTGCACTGGGGCTTGCATGGCTGGGGCGTGTTCGCCTTTGTCGGCATGGCGCTGGCCTACTTCGCCTACCGCCATAACCTGCCACTGGCGTTACGCTCGGCGCTTTACCCGCTGATCGGCAAGCGCATCAACGGTCCGATCGGTTATGCGGTGGACGGCTTCGGCATCATCGCTACGGTGTTTGGCCTCGGTGCCGACATGGGCTTTGGCGTGTTGCACCTCAACTCCGGGCTCGACTATCTGTTCGGTGTTGCACACACCCAGTGGGTTCAGGTGGGCCTGATCACGCTGATGATGGGCGCGGCAATCATCGTCGCGGTATCCGGCGTCGACAAAGGCGTGCGGGTGATGTCCGACATCAACATGCTGCTGGCGTGTGCGCTGCTGTTGTTCGTGTTGTTCGCCGGCCCTACGCAGCATTTGCTCAACACCCTGATCCAGAACATCGGCGACTATCTCGGCGCCTTGCCGATGAAGAGTTTTGACCTGTACGCCTATGACAAACCCAGCGACTGGTTGGGCGGCTGGACAGTGTTCTACTGGGCCTGGTGGATTGCATGGTCGCCGTTCGTTGGCCTGTTCATCGCACGGATTTCCCGTGGCCGGACCATCCGCGAATTCGTTTTTGGCGTATTGCTGATCCCGCTTGGTTTCACCCTGGCGTGGATGTCGATCTTCGGCAACAGCGCCATCGATCAAGTCCTCAACCACGGCATGAGCGCGCTGGGAATGTCGGCCATCGACAACCCCTCGATGACGCTTTACCTGTTGCTGGAAACCTACCCGTGGAGCAAAACCGTTATCGCGGTCACGGTGTTCATCAGCTTCGTGTTCTTCGTCACCTCGGCCGACTCCGGTACCGTGGTGCTGTCGACGCTGTCTGCCAAAGGCGGCAATCCGGATGAAGACGGGCCGAAATGGCTGCGGGTGTTCTGGGGCGCGATGACTGCATTGGTGACCAGTGCGCTGCTGTTCTCCGGCAGCATCGATGCGCTGAAGTCAGCCGTGGTGCTGACCTCGCTGCCGTTCTCGATGATTTTGCTGTTGATGATGTGGGGACTGCACAAGGCGTTCTACCTGGAGTCGCAGAAGCAGATCGCGCAACTGCATTCCCTGGCACCGGTGTCCGGTTCGCGGCGTGGTGGCTGGCGTCAGCGGCTGAGTCAGGCCGTGCACTTCCCCTCGCGGGATGAGGTCTATCGCTTCCTCGACACGACGGTGCGCCCGGCGATTGAAGAGGTGACCGCCGTATTCGTCGAGAAGGGTTTGAACGTGGTCACTCAGCCTGACCCGGCCAATGACAGTGTCAGCCTGGAAATCGGTCATGGCGAACAGCATCCGTTCATCTATCAGGTGCAGATGCGTGGCTACTTCACACCGTCTTTCGCTCGTGGCGGCATGGGTTCCAAGGAGCTCAACAATCGCCGTTACTATCGGGCTGAAGTGCATTTGGCCGAGGGCAGTCAGGACTACGATCTGGTCGGTTACACCAAGGAGCAGATCATCAACGACATCCTCGACCAGTACGAGCGGCACATGCAGTTCCTGCATTTGGTGCGTTGATCAATGGGTGATGGCTCAGGCTTGAGTCATCACCATGAACAACACCAGTGCGGCCACTGGGACGCTGAACACCAGGCTGCCGACCACCATTTCCGAACTCACGGACTGGCCGGCAGTGACCACGCCGATGGCACCGTTGATGACGGTCAGCGCCAGCCACAAGGCGACGAAGCTGTAGGTCAGGGTCTGGCGGCTGAAGCCGATTTTCTCACCGATGAACAGCATCAGCGCCAGGAGGATCAGGCCGAAGGTGATGATGATGGTGGTGTGCATGGTGAGTACATTCCTCGGGTGTGGGTTGGCTTAGAGGGCTTCATCGTCGGAACGCCGCCCGGACCAAGCTTTGCTCTCACAGGTAATGGTCTGATGCCATGTTTGGACATTAATGTACTCATCTCAATGAATGTTTACCCAGACAAGAGAGGATTCGATGACTTACACCGCTGCCGAAAACCGCTATGACGCCATCCCGTACCGCCGTGTAGGCCGCAGCGGGCTGGTATTGCCGGCGCTGTCGTTGGGACTGTGGCACAACTTTGGCGACAGCACGCCAATCGAAACCCAGCGCTCGTTGTTGCGCACGGCGTTCGATCTGGGGATCAACCACTTCGACCTCGCCAACAACTATGGCCCGCCGTATGGCAGCGCCGAGATCAATTTCGGCCGTTTGCTGCGTGAAGACTTCAAGCAGTACCGCGACGAACTGATCATCTCGAGCAAGGCGGGCTGGGACATGTGGCCCGGCCCTTACGGCCAGGGCGGAGGTTCGCGCAAATACGTGCTCGCCAGCCTCGACCAGAGCTTGCAGCGCCTGGGCCTGGACTACGTCGACATCTTCTATTCTCACCGCTTCGACCCGGACACGCCGCTGGAAGAAACCGCCAGCGCACTGGCCACCGCCGTGCAGCAGGGCAAGGCTTTGTACATTGGCATCTCGTCTTATTCCGGGGTGAAAACCCGTGAAATGGCCGCGCTGCTGAAGGAGTGGAAAGTGCCGCTGTTGATCCATCAGCCGGCCTACAACCTGCTCAACCGTTGGGTAGAAAAAGACCTGCTGGATGTCACCGATGAGCTCGGCACCGGGGTGATTGCATTCACACCACTGGCCCAGGGACTCCTGACTGACAAGTACCTCAACGGCGTGCCGGCGGATGCGCGGGTGAATCGTCCGGGGGGTGGCTCGTTGCAGGCTTCGCATTTGTCCGAGGCCAACATCGCTCACGTTCGCGCGCTGAACGAGATCGCCAAGCGTCGTGGTCAGAGCCTGGCGCAGTTGGCGCTGGCCTGGACGCTGCGAGATCCACGCGTGACCTCGGCGCTGATCGGCGCGAGTCGTCCGGAGCAGATTATCGAGAACGTCGGGGCGTTGAAGAATTTGAGCTTCAGTGCGCAAGAGCTGGCGGAGATTGATGGGTTTGCCCAGGAGGGTGGGATCAATCTTTGGGAGAAGCCATCCTCGGCTGAGTAAGCTTTCGGCGCTGGTTTTTCCGGCGCCTGCAATACCGCTATCGCGGGCAAGCCCGCTCCCCCAGGGTTATGTGTTGAACCAACATTCTGCGGCCAACTGATATACCTGTGGGAGCGGGCTTGCCCGCGATAGCGGTATTTGAGGCAACGACGAAAGTCAGGTCTCACCGAAAAAACGGTACATCCCCCAACACCGTCGCGCGCTGCATCACCCGCCGTGCAGGGCGGTAGTCGTCTACTGCGTAATGCTGCGTCACGCGGTTGTCCCAGAACGCCACGTCGTCTTTCTGCCAACGCCAGCGGATGGTGAACTCCGGGCGCGTCGCATGGGCGAACAGCAGCTTCAGAATGGCCTCGCTTTCCGTTTCCGACAGCTCGTTGATCTTCGATGTGAACCCTTCATTGACGAACAATGACCGGCGCCCACTCACGGGGTGTGTGCGGATCACAGGGTGCGACAACGGTGGGTTTTTGCGGCGGGCTTCTTCCCATTGAGCCAGCGCTTCTGGCGTGTTGCCGTAGCGTTCCAATGGAAACGAGCGAGTGAAATCGTGGGTGGCGGTCAGGCCTTCGAGCAGGTTTTTCATCGGCGCAGACAGCGCTTCATACGCAGCAATGCCGCTGGCCCACAGCGTGTCGCCGCCAAACTCCGGCAACAGCTTGGCACTGAGCACGGCGCCCATCGCCGGTGTCGGCAGGAAGGTCACGTCGGTGTGCCAGATCGCGTTGTCGCGCACGTCGGTGACGGCGGTATCAAGGATCAGCACCTGCGGTTGTTCGGGGACGTTGGGGTAGATCGGGTGGATGTGCAGGTCGCCAAAATAGGAGGCGAACCGCGCCTGCTGCTGAGGCGTGATCGGCTGGTCGCGGAAGAACAACACTTGGTGCTTGAGCAACGCCTGCTCGATAGCGTCACGTTGTTCCAGGTTCAGCGGCTGGCTCACGTCGACGCCGCTGATCTGCGCGCCGAGGGCCGAGCTTAGGGGGACGATGGTCAGGTTACTCATGGTGGTTCTCTTCAATTCGGGGGGCGGCAACCGAGGTAGCCATATTCAGTGAGCCTGGCCGTGCCACGGCACCAGCTTGCGTTGCAGGGCACGCAGGCCCATTTCCATGGCGAAGGCAATCAGCGCGATGACCAGAATCCCCAGTACCACCACATCGGTGACCAGGAACTGCGCGGCCGATTGCACCATGAAGCCCAAACCGCTGGTGGCGGCGATCAATTCGGCGGCGACCAGGGTCGACCAACCCACACCGAGACCAATGCGCACGCCGGTCAAAATGTCCGGCAAGGCGCTTGGCAGAATGACATGGCGTATCAGCTGCGCCCGTGTTGCGCCCAGCGACTGTGCGGCACGCAGCTTGGCGGGGTCGACCGTGCGCACACCCGTGGCCGTGGCGATGGCGATGGGCGCAAAAATCGCGAGGTAGATCAGCAGGACTTTGGACAGCTCACCGATGCCGCACCAGATCACGATCAGCGGCAGGTAGGCCAATGGTGGAATAGGGCGGTAGAACTCGATCAGCGGATCGAGGATGCCGCGAGCAATGCGGTTGTGGCCGATGGCGATGCCGACCGGTACCGCCGTCAATACCGCGAAGCCCAGGCCCAGCCCGATGCGACTCAAACTGGCGCCCAAGTGCTGCCACAAGGTGGAGTCCATGTAGCCGGTGGTCACCAGCAACCAGCCCTTTTGCAGGACGGCGGACGGAGGCGGCAGGAACAGCGGTTCGATCATGCCGGTAGCCGTCACCGCCCACCACAGCGCCACCAACGCGACCAGTGTCAGGACACTGATCCAGCGTGTGCTCAAGCTGCGCCGTACAGGTATCACCGTCGAAGGGGTTTTTACCGTGACGGCCGGAATCTCATAGCTGCTCATGCGCGCTCCTGCCGCTGGGCGGCGCTGCGTTGGGAGAACACCTTGGCGAGGACGTGTTCGCGGGTTTCGATAAAGCGTGGGTCGGATTTGATCGCCCGTGCCGATTCGCCAGCGGCATAGCGCTGACCGAAATCAAGACTCAAGCGCTCGACGATTTGCCCAGGATCAGGCGCTAGAAGAATCAGGTCAGTAGCGAGAAATACGGCTTCTTCGATGTCGTGGGTAATCAGAAAAACCGGTTTGGCGGTGCGCTGCCAGACTTGCAGCAAGAGCTCTTGCATCTGTTCGCGGGTGAACGCGTCGAGGGCACCGAAAGGTTCGTCCATCAGCAATACGCGAGGGTCGGCAGCCAGCGCGCGGGCCAGGCCGACGCGCTGTTTCTGTCCGCCCGAGAGTTGCCAGATCCGGCGGTTTTCGAAACCGGAAAGGTCCACCAGCGCGAGCATTTCTTTGGCGCGGCTTTCACGTATTTCACGAGATACGCCCGCCAGCTCCAGACCGAAGCCGACGTTGGCCAGCACATCCTGCCAAGGCAGCAGGGCATCGTCCTGGAACACCACACCACGTTCGGCGCCTGGCCCTTTGACCGGTACGCCGTCCAGCGTGATACGCCCGGCGCTGGGCTCGACGAAACCGGCAATCAGGTTCAACAGCGAGGTCTTGCCACTGCCGGACGGGCCGAGAGCCACCAGCAATTGCTGAGGCCCGAGGCTCAAGGAAATATCCGCCAGCACCGGTTCCGGGCTACCGGGGTACTGTGCGCTGATGCGCTCCAGCTGTAGCAAAGCCATCGCAATGAACTCCCGATCAGTGAGTGATGAACTTGGCGCTGACGTAAGGCGCGTAGTCCGGCAGTACCGCGTCGACCTTGCCCTGTTCCTTGAGGAAGGTGGCGGTGTCAGTGATCGCTTTGGTGGTCGGTGCGCCAAGGGTGATCACCTGATCAGCCGCCAGCGGGTAGACGTTGCCTTGCAGCAGCAACGGAATGTCGCTGGCCTTGGCGCCGGAGAGTTTCACCAGCTTGTCGACGTTGGATTGATTAGCGAGCCAGGCTTGAGGGTCTTTGCGATATTCGGCGTAGGCGTCGAGGGTGACTTTGGCGAACGCGGTGACGATTTCCGGGTGTTTTTCGGCGAAGTCTTTGCGCACGATCCAGGCATCGAACGTCGGTGCGCCGAACTTGGCCAATTCACCCGAGGTGATCAGTACTTTGCCGTTTTCCTTGGCGACGCCCAGGGCCGGGTCCCACACGTAAGTGGCGTCGATATCACCGCGTTTCCATGCAGCAATGATCGCGGGCGGGGCGAGGTTGAGGACGGTGACTTTCGACGGGTCGATGTTCCAGTGCTTCAACGCCGCCAGCAGGCTGTAGTGGCCGGTGGAGACAAAAGGTACGGCGATTTTTTTGCCGATCAAGTCTTGTGGGGTCTTGATGCCGGAACCATCGCGAGCTACCAGGGCTTCGGCGGCGCCGATTTGAGTGGCAATGAGGAAGGTTTCTACCGGGACTTTGCGGGTGATCGCGGCAGTCAGGGGGCTGGAACCCAGGTAGCCGATTTGGACATCGCCGGAGGCAATGGCGGCGATGATGTCGGCGCCGTTGTCGAATTTGCGCCAGTCAATCTTGGCGTTGGTGGCTTTTTCGTAGGCGCCGTCGGCCTGGGCGACTTTCGCCGGGTCAACGGTGGTCTGGTAGGCGACGGTCACGTCGGCTGCCTGGACAAAGAAACTCGCCGCAGCCAGCGAAACGGCCGCCAGGAGGCGAAGGGGGAGATGCAGTTTCATGGAGAAGCTCCTCAACAGGCGGCCGAGAGTTGGCGTGTGAGGAGGCTAAATGATCTAAGAATCCGAAAATAAATAACTTTTTCGAATTAGCTTATGAGTGGAAAAGTTGGGAATGCATGAGGTGAGGGGCTTAGTGGCGAGAGGATTTGCTGTGGCGAGGGGATTTATCCCCGTTGGGCTGCGAAGCAGCCCCCCATTAAAAGGATCTTGCGACTGCTTCGCAGTCGAACGGGGATAAATCCCCTCGCCACAGTGAGTTGCTATGTCTGATCCACAGGAGCTGCTTGCTTGCGATAAAGGGCCGTAGTGACTCAGTTACTGATCGCCAGAATACTCGCCTGATACGACCCGACGAACACGTCGAAATCACCGACCTCGTTCTGCTCCAGCTCCACCTGTTCGGCCAGCGAAGTGCGCGCACGGTTTTCAAACGTCGCCTGGGCTTCGGCTGACAGCGGCTCGCTACGGAAATACTCCGCATGTGCGCGGCTCTGGCGCAGGGAGAACTGGGCGAAGCTTTCCTTA
This sequence comes from Pseudomonas sp. MDV22-iso1, assembly GCF_058145095.1. Lineage (NCBI taxonomy): Bacteria > Pseudomonadati > Pseudomonadota > Gammaproteobacteria > Pseudomonadales > Pseudomonadaceae > Pseudomonas > Pseudomonas sp. MDV22-iso1. Next base: position 111,881 of record NZ_JBYVMF010000009.1, on the reverse strand, counting down.
TGCTCGGCCATCGACGCCAAGACCATGGCTGACGGCGTCCGGGACGGGTCCTTGATCTTCTCCATCTGCACGTCCAGCGCCTTGCTGTGAGCATCGCCGCCATGGCTTTGATCAAGCAGTGCGGCCAGCGGTGCAATCTTCTCCAGCAGCTCGGCAGCCCATTCCTTCATGTCCACCGGTTGACCGTCGCGCTGCAGTTGCAAGCCTGGGCGGCGACCTTCCTTGACCACGCTGAGGAAGTTCGAGGTCGCATTGCCACAGCTGCTGTTGGTCAGCAGAGGGCTTTCGTTGAGCGCGCAGTACAGCAGGAAGGCGTCGAGGAAGCGCGACTCGGTAAGATCGATGCCCATCGGCAGGAACGGGTTGATGTCCAGGCAGCGCACTTCAACGTACTGAATGCCACGGGCCACCAGCGCCTGGATCGGCCGCTCGCCGGTGTAGGTCACGCGCTTGGGACGGATGTTGGAGTAGTACTCGTTTTCGATCTGCAGGATGTTGGTGTTGAGCTGAACCCACTCACCGTCCTGATGGGTGCCGATTTCAACGTACGGCGCATAAGGTGTCGCCACCGCTTTGCGCAAGCTGTCGGTGTAGCTCGCCAGGTCGTTGTAGCACGGCGTCAAGCCGGCCTGGGCGTTGCTCTGGTAACCCAGGTCGCTCATGCGCAGGCTGGTGGCGTAGGGCAGGTACAAGGTGTCCGGGTCCAACTGCTCGAGCTGGTGCGAACGCCCGCGCAGGAAACCGGCGTCGAGCGCTGGCGAGGCACCGAACAGGTACATCAGCAGCCAGCTGTAGCGACGGAAGTTACGGATCAGTGCGATGTAGGCTGACGACTGATAATCGCGGTCGGTGCCGACAAAGCCTTCAGCCTCTTTGAGCAGCGGCCAGAGCTTTTCCGGCAGGGAAAAATTGTAGTGAATCCCGGCGATGCACTGCATGGTCTTGCCGTAACGCAGGGCCAGGCCCTTGCGGTACACATACTTGAGCTGCCCGATGTTGGACGTGCCGTAGTAGGCAATCGGGATATCTTCCTCGGCCGGCAAAGGGCACGGCATCGACGGACTCCACAGAAACTCGTTGCCGAGCTTGCTGTAGGCAAAGCGGTGAATGCTGTCCAGGCTCGCCAGCGTGTCGGCCGGGTCGGGCAGGGCTGGCGTGATGAACTCCAGCAGCGACTCGGAATAGTCAGTGGTGATTTGTTCGTTGGTCAGCGCGGAACCCAATTCTTCCGGGTGCGGCGTTTGCGCCAGGCGACCTTCGCTGGTCACGCGCAGGCATTCACGTTCGATGCCGTGAAGGCACTGTTCGAGCAGAGAGAGGTTAGCGCGCTCGCCGAGCAGAGCCAGGCGGCGGTTGAGAAGTTCGCTCAAGTTGGATTCCTTCACGCGTCAGTCGCCCCAATATGGGGGTGGGCAAGACGGTCTACAAGGGTGAAGTAGAAACTGGCGTTTTCGCCTGGTTTTTGCATCGAACTGCCGTGTCCTCTGTAGGAGCGAGCTTGCTCGCGAAGGAGGTTAACGATGACGAGGGCTGTCAGGATGACAGCGGCGCCCTTGCCTCCTTCGCGAGCAAGCTCGCTCCTACAGATTTCTTAGCGCTGAAATTAACTCAAAATGATGGCATTCATCTACAGGACAGCGAACGTGCCTTGTGCTTTTGCGACTAATTTTTCGCCTTGCATCACGTCAGCTTCGACCACCAGCGTGCGACGGCCCGGGTGAATCACCCGTGCCGTGCACATCACTTCACCGTCGGACACGGCGCGAATGTAGTTGATCTTGCATTCGATGGTCGCGCTCTGCTGGTCAAAGCCGTGGGTGCTGGAGCAGGCCAGCCCCATGGCGATGTCCACCAGACTGAACAATGCCCCGCCGTGCAGCTTGTTCGCCCGATTGCGCAGCGCTGGCTCAAGCAACAGGGCGACCTGCGCCACCCCGGTTTCCAGGCTGTGCAAACGGCACCCCAGCAGCTTGAAAAATGCGCTTTCGGTGTACCCGGCAGGGAACTCCATCAGCGTTTCTTCAACTGCTTGGCGTTTGCGAACAGCGACGCCATGGCGTTGTTGGCCGGAGCCGCAGCCGTGGTTTCCTTGCGTGGAGCGGTGTTCTGGGACTGGCGCGGAGCGGAACCCGGACGTGCACCACGGGCGCCGTCGATTTTCTCACCCGGTGTGTCGCTCATGCGCATCGACAGGCCAACGCGTTTACGCGGAATGTCGATTTCCATGACCTTCACTTTCACCACGTCACCGGCCTTCACCGCTTCGCGAGGATCCTTGATGAACTTCTCCGAAAGCGCAGAGATGTGCACCAAACCGTCCTGATGCACGCCGATGTCGACGAACGCGCCGAAGTTCGTCACGTTGGTGACGACACCTTCGAGGATCATGCCCAGTTGCAGGTCCTTGAGATCCTCGACGCCTTCCTGGAACTCGGCGGTCTTAAACTCGGGACGTGGGTCGCGACCAGGCTTTTCAAGCTCTTGCAGAATGTCGGTGACCGTCGGCAAACCGAAGGTTTCGTCGGTGTACTTCTTCGGATCAAGACGCTTGAGGAAGCTGGCATCGCCGATCAGCGAGCGGATATCGCGGTCAGTCTCGGCGGCGATACGCTGCACCAACGGATAGGCTTCCGGGTGAACCGCGGACGAATCCAGCGGGTTGTCGCCATTCATGACCCGCAGGAAGCCGGCAGCCTGTTCGAAGGTTTTTTCGCCCAGGCGTGCCACTTTCTTCAGTGCGGCGCGGGTTTTGAAGGCGCCGTGCTCGTCGCGATGGCTGACGATGTTCTGTGCCAGCGTCGCGTTGAGGCCGGAGATACGGGCCAGCAGCGCCACAGAGGCCGTGTTGACGTCGACGCCGACGGCGTTCACGCAGTCCTCGACCACAGCGTCCAGGCCGCGCGCCAGTTTCAGCTGCGACACATCGTGCTGGTACTGGCCGACACCGATGGATTTCGGATCGATCTTGACCAGTTCTGCCAGCGGATCCTGCAGGCGACGGGCAATGGACACCGCGCCACGGATCGATACGTCGAGGTCCGGAAATTCCTTGGAAGCCAGTTCCGAGGCCGAGTAAACCGATGCACCGGCCTCGGAGACCATTACTTTGGTCATTTTCATGGCTGGATACTTTTTGATCAGTTCAGCGGCGAGCTTGTCGGTTTCCCGGCTGGCGGTGCCGTTGCCGATGGCGATCAGGTCCACCGAGTGCTTGGCGCACAGGGCGGCGAGCACGGCGAGGGTCTGGTCCCACTTGTTGTGCGGTACGTGCGGGTACACCGTGGCGTGGTCCAGCAGCTTGCCGGTGGAGTCGACTACGGCGACCTTGCAGCCGGTGCGCAGGCCAGGGTCGAGGCCCAGGGTGGCACGTGGGCCGGCGGGTGCCGACAGCAGCAAGTCGTGCAGGTTGTGCGCGAACACGTTGATCGCTTCGGTTTCCGCGCCGTCGCGCAGTTCGCCGAGCAAGTCGGTTTCGAGGTGGGTGTAGAGCTTGACCTTCCAGGTCCAGCGCACCACTTCGCCCAGCCATTTGTCGGCCGCGCGGTTCTGGTTCTGAATGCCGAACTGCTGGCCGATCATGCCTTCGCACGGGTGCATGGTGCCCGGGAGCTCGTCGCCGATTTTCAGCGCGGAGCTGAGAATGCCTTCGTTGCGGCCGCGGAAAATCGCCAGGGCGCGGTGCGATGGCATGCTTTTCAGGGGTTCGTCATGTTCGAAGTAGTCGCGGAACTTGGCGCCTTCCTCTTCCTTCCCGGCGATGACACGGGCACTCAGGGTGGCTTCCTGCTTCAGGTAGCTGCGCAGTTTGTCGAGCAGACCGGCGTCTTCGGCGAAACGCTCCATGAGGATGTACTTGGCGCCTTCGAGGGCGGCCTTCACGTCGGCCACGCCTTTTTCGGCGTCGACGAAGCGCGCAGCTTCGGCGTCCGGCGCCAGGGTAGGGTCGTTGAACAGGCCGTCAGCCAGCTCGCCGAGGCCGGCTTCCAGGGCGATCTGGCCCTTGGTGCGGCGTTTCTGCTTGTACGGCAGGTACAAATCTTCGAGACGGGTCTTGGTGTCGGCGAGCTTGATGTCGCGTTCCAGCTGCGGGGTCAGCTTTCCCTGTTCCTGGATGCTGGCCAGGATGCTGATGCGCCGTTCGTCGAGTTCTCGCAGGTAGCGCAGACGTTCTTCAAGGTGGCGCAGCTGGATGTCATCGAGGCTGCCGGTCACTTCTTTCCGGTAGCGGGCGATGAAGGGAACGGTTGAGCCCTCATCGAGTAGCGCGACGGCCGCTTCGACCTGTTGTGGGCGTACGCCGAGTTCCTCGGCGATGCGGCTGTTGATGCTGTCCATAAAACCACCTGACAAATTGTGAAAGCAGGCTCGCAGGCGCAGAGATAAGGGCTCGGCGAGTCTGGTTGAGCGGCCTGGCCTGCGCCGCTACCTGGATCAACAGGCATTCCGTTGACCCGTGAAATCGAACAATTACTGCCGGCGCCATGAAAATAAAAAGCGGTCGCCGGGGTAAACGATCAGACGTTGCCTGACACAAAACGCCGCGCATTATACCCAGCGTTCGATCATTCGGGGGCATCACCGACCTTGGGGATAACGCCCGGCGTGCTGGCGGTGAAGGAAAAATCTGCTAACAATGCACACGGTGCGTATAACGGCAGCTACGCCATAATGCGCGCCGAGCTAAAAGGAGCATCTAATGAGCAGCACTGCAAACATTGCTGAAGGCGAAAAAATTCTTATTGTTGACGACGATCCAGGGCTGAGCAGCCTGCTGGAACGCTTTTTCGTCAGCAAAGGCTATCGAGCCCGTGCCGTACCGAACACTGAACAAATGGACCGCCTGCTGGCGCGCGAAGTGTTCAACCTGGTTGTTCTCGACCTGATGCTGCCTGGCGAAGACGGCTTGACTGCTTGCCGCCGCCTGCGCACCGCTAACAATCAGATCCCGATCATCATGCTCACCGCCAAGGGCGACGAGCTGAGCCGTATCAAAGGCCTCGAACTGGGCGCCGACGACTACCTGGCCAAGCCGTTCAACCCGGATGAGCTGATGGCTCGCGTCAAAGCCGTGTTGCGTCGTCAGTCCACTCCTGTGCCGGGCGCACCGGGCAGCGAAGACGAAAGCGTGACCTTCGGTGACTACGAGCTGTCGCTGGCCACCCGTGAGCTGAAGCGCGGTGATGAAGTGCACATGCTCACTACCGGTGAGTTTGCGGTGCTGAAAGCCCTGGTCATGAACGCGCGTCAGCCTCTGACCCGCGACAAACTGATGAACCTGGCTCGCGGCCGTGAGTGGGATGCTCTGGAGCGCTCCATCGACGTACAGATTTCCCGTCTGCGCCGAATGATTGAACCCGATCCATCCAAACCGCGTTATATCCAGACTGTCTGGGGCGTGGGTTACGTGTTCGTTCCGGATGGCGCCGCCACCAAGTGATCGGCGTTTTGTAGGAGCGGGTCTTGCGGACGATGTTGTCCGCAGACTCGCGATCCGCAATATGCGAGCATCCTCGCTCCTGCAAGCGTGTAACGGCTATTCATGAAAACCCCGATCTGGTTTCCCCAAAGCTTCTTCTCCCGCACCCTTTGGTTGGTGCTGATTGTCGTTCTGTTCTCCAAGGCACTGACCCTAGTTTATCTATTGATGAACGAGGATGTGCTGGTGGACCGGCAATACAGCCACGGCGTCGCCCTGACGCTTCGCGCCTATTGGGCGGCGGATGAAAATAACCGCGACAAAATTGCCGAAGCCGCGACGTTGATTCGTGTGGTGGGCACCGGTGTGCCAGAAGGCGAACAGCATTGGCCATACAGCGAGATCTATCAGCGCCAGATGCAGGCTGAGCTGGGGGCCGACACCGAAGTCCGATTACGCATGCATTCGCCGCCGGCGTTATGGGTCCGGGCACCAAGTCTGGGTGACGGCTGGCTGAAAGTGCCGCTATACCCGCACCCATTGCGCGGTCAAAAAATCTGGAACGTACTCGGCTGGTTCCTGGCCATCGGCTTGCTGTCGACTGCTTCAGCCTGGATCTTTGTCAGCCAACTCAACCAGCCCTTGAAACGTCTGGTCTTTGCCGCAAGGCAACTCGGCCAGGGTCGCAGCGTGCGCCTGCCGATCAGTGATACGCCGAGCGAGATGACCGAGGTTTACCGCGCGTTCAACCAGATGGCTGAAGACGTCGAACAGGCCGGTCGCGAGCGCGAGCTGATGTTGGCCGGCGTCTCCCACGACTTGCGGACTCCGCTGACCCGCTTGCGTTTGTCTCTGGAATTGATGGGCGACCGCAGCGACCTCACCGATGACATGGTGCGCGACATCGAAGACATGGATGCGATTCTCGACCAGTTCCTGGCGTTTATCCGCGATGGTCGCGACGAGTCGGTGGAAGAGGTCGACTTGATCGATCTGGTGCGCGAAGTCGCCGCTCCTTACAACCAGAATGAAGAAAAAGTAAGACTGCGCCTGGAGCCGATCCAGCCATTCCCGTTGCGTCGGGTGTCGATGAAACGACTGCTGAACAACCTGATCGGCAATGCGCTGCATCACGCTGGCAGCGGTGTCGAGGTCGCGGCTTACGTGTCTGGAGATACCAGCGCCCCGTATGTGGTACTGAGTGTGATGGACCGAGGGGCGGGGATTGATCCTTCGGAATTGGAAGCGATCTTCAATCCGTTTACCCGCGGTGATCGTGCTCGTGGCGGTAAAGGGACGGGTTTGGGGCTGGCGATCGTGAAGCGGATCGCGTCGATGCATGGCGGTAATGTTGAGCTGCGCAACAGAGACGGTGGCGGGCTGGAAGCGCGGGTGCGGTTGCCGCTGGGGTTGATGCTGCCGCGAGATGCGGTTTAACCACTGAAAAGATCGCAGCCTGCGGCAGCTCCTACAGGGAACGCATTCCCATGCAGGAGCTGCCGCTGGCTGCGATCTTTTGATCTTTGGGCTTTACCCTTTGCCTTTGGTCCGGGTCATGTTCGGTCCGCCATTTTTCTCCAGATGCTCGATGATGATCCCTGCCACATTCTTCCCGGTGGTGGTTTCAATCCCTTCCAGGCCCGGCGACGAATTGACCTCCATCACCAGCGGCCCGTGATTGGAGCGCAGGATGTCCACACCCGCTACCGCAAGGCCCATCACCTTCGCCGCACGTAACGCAGTCATGCGCTCTTCCGGCGTGATCTTGATCAGGCTTGCACTCCCTCCGCGATGCAGGTTGGAACGAAACTCCCCGGGTTTGGCCTGCCGCTTCATCGCCGCGATCACTTTGTCGCCGACCACAAAGCATCGAATGTCCGCGCCACCGGCTTCCTTGATGTACTCCTGAACCATGATGTTTTGCTTGAGGCCCATAAATGCCTCGATCACCGACTCCGCCGCCGTTGCGGTTTCGCAAAGCACCACGCCAATGCCTTGAGTGCCTTCCAGTACCTTGATGACCAGTGGTGCACCGTTGACCATTTCAATCAAATCGGGAATGTCATCCGGCGAGTGAGCAAACCCGGTGACTGGCAAACCGATACCGCGACGCGAGAGCAGTTGCAGCGAGCGCAGCTTGTCTCGCGAACGTGCGATGGCCACCGACTCGTTAAGCGGAAAAACCCCCATCATTTCGAACTGACGCAACACGGCGCAGCCATAAAACGTCACCGACGCGCCGATCCGCGGAATGACCGCGTCGAAGCCTTCCAGCGGTTTGCCGCGATAGTGAATCTGCGGTTTGTGGCTGGCGATGTTCATGTAGGCGCGCAGGGTGTCGACCACCACCATTTCATGGCCACGCTCGGTTCCGGCTTCGACCAGACGACGAGTGGAATACAGACGCGGGTTACGCGACAGCACAGCGATCTTCATGCAACACCTGTGGAGGAGGTAGATACCGGGAACACCGGCTTGTCTTGTACGTATTTAATGCCCGGATTGACCACCAATTGGCCATCGATCAGGGCTTTGGAGCCGAGTAGCAGGCGATAGCGCATGGATTTGCGGCAGGCGAGGGTGAACTCGACCCGCCAGACCCGATCACCAAGGGCCAGGGTAGTGCTGACCACGTATCGCATTTGCGCGTGACCATTGGAGCTTTTAATGGTTTTCATCGTCACCAGCGGTGCTTCGCAGCGCCTGTGACGCAGTTGCACCACCGTCCCGAGGTGCGCGGTAAAGCGCACCCACTGCTCACCATCGCGCTCGAACGGTTCGATGTCGGTGGCATGCAGGCTGGAGGTGCTGGCACCGGTGTCAATTTTTGCGCGAAGTCCGGCGACTCCCAGATCCGGGAGCGCTATCCACTCGCGCAGACCGACAACGGTCAAATGGTCAAATGTCTTCAATAGGGATAAACCAGCGATTAACGCGTCCAGGCCCCAGGTGTTACCTGGGCCAACGCTTTGAATGCAGGTTTGGCGAACCAGTAACCCTGCATCAGAAAAATTCCACAGTCCGCCAGAAAATCCCTTTCCCCGGCGCTTTCGATGCCTTCGGCAATGACTGTAACGTTCAACTCCGCACAGATTGTGACAATCCCTCGAACGATAGCCTGACGAACGCGATCGCGGTCGACATCGCGGATGAGCGCCATGTCGAGCTTGATCAGGTCCGGTTGGAAATCGGCGAGCAGATTGAGCCCCGAGTAGCCCGCCCCGAAATCGTCGATGGCGGTCTTGAAGCCGAATTCGCGGTATTCACGCAGAATATTGGTCAAATGGCGATAGTTATCTACGTGCTCGCTTTCCAGTGTTTCAAAAATCAGCTGATTGATCGGGAAGTTGTACTTTTGTGCAGCTTCCAGCGTGCTTCGAATACACAGCTCGGGGCGGTAAACGGCGTTTGGCATGAAGTTGATCGACAGGTTCGTTTGCATCCCCAAATGCGCCGCACCTTCAATGGCTCGGGTCCGGCAGAGCTGGTCGAAACGATAGCGGTTTTGATCGGTAACCTGATCAAGCACGGACATCGCGCCTTGACCGTCCACTCCTCGCACCAAGGCTTCATGAGCGAAAATGGAGTGATCTCGCAGGTCGACGATGGGTTGGTAAGCAAAGGCAAAATCGAACCCCAAGGGCTCGCTTTGCTGACATCCCTGACACCCGACCTTGGGCGCAGTCAATGAAGACGGAAATATAGTCACTCGATCACTCCACGGCGTTGAGCCGGCCAAGATCTCATTCTATCTGGAGGGCCGGGTTCTTGCGCCCGACAGAAACGGTAGTACAGTTCCGACTATTGTCTGAAAGAGGAATTCCAGTGGCACAAAAACAGGAAGAGGACGACAAGGTCCGTCTCGATAAGTGGTTGTGGGCTGCACGCTTTTATAAAACGCGTGCCCTGGCCAAAGCGGCCATTGAAAGCGGCAAGGTGCATTGTCGTGGCGAGCGCTGCAAACCGGGCAAGGAGCCCCGGGTCGGTGACGAATTTCAGATTCGCGCCGGTTTCGATGAGCGCACGGTGGTGGTCAAGGCGCTGTCGAGCGTGCGCGGTGGCGCGCCGCAAGCACAGACACTGTACGCCGAAACCGAAGCCAGTATCGCCAAACGCGAAGCTGCTGCAGCCATGCGAAAAGCGGGCTCGTTGGGCGTGAGCACGGACGGCAAGCCGAGCAAGAAGCAGCGGCGGGATTTGTTCAAGTTTCGTGGCAGCAGCAACGACCAGTAAGTCATTGTTTTGTGGCGAGTGGGCTTGCTCCGTTGGAGGCCGAAGGACTCCTGATCCTGACAACTGCATTCTTCCAGCAAGAACACGGTCGTCTGGCTTTGCGGCTGCTGCGCAACCGAGCGGGAGCAAGCGCCCTCGCCACATAGGCATCAAGGCATTAACTTGTAGCTCGCACCACACTCATCCGCGAAACCACTGGCAATCTGCTCAGCAGTTCAAATACTGGCGCCGTTACCTTCAGGAAAAACTCTGAAACATAATAGGCAAGCGGCGTGTAGTAACCCCAACCCAGGGCCCACACCGCCAGCATCACACCGCCAATGTAATCGTCCTGACCCCAGTGGGCGCCCGCCACCAGGCGCGGCATCATGAACAGCAGCGCAAGACTCCAGATCACCGCTGTCTGCCAGGTGGAGCGACTGAACACCGTCATGAACAGCGCCCAGATCAGTAGTACTGACGCATGGTCTCCCGGAAAACTCTGACTCGATCGGTCCTTCAGTTCCCAGGCTTTTTCAAGACCCGGAAAGTAGTCGCTCATGCGGACGGCGCTGTCGATCATCATCGACGGACTGCTGTGCTGCCAGTCCATATGCACGGCCAGTTTTGAAAACAGCATCCGGATCAACAGCAGCAACAGCAGTGTCGAGAGAAACCCGAAAAACGCCTGGCGCACTTCATTGGCTTTGAATACCCAATCGCCTTTGATCAGCAGGGTAAAAAGAATCACGCCGACCACCGCGTCGAAGGGGCGCAGACTTGCAATCGCCCAGATGTGCAGCCATATCGGGTTAGTCGCCAGTGGCGAATTGAGGCGGTAAAAAAGCCACTCGTCGAAAATCACACACACCATCTGCCCTGTAGGCCATAACCAGAAGGCCAGCAGCGCCAGCGGTACCAAGTTGCACAGAGCCAACCGGCGCAGGTTCCACCTTGCTTGGAACAAACCCGGATTGTTCATAAAATGCCTCCCATGGCTGAACATTTCGCACCAAAACGGTGCCGAATAAGCAAGATTCTCACTTTTTGAAATCACTTTGTCATTAATTCAGATACCCAGACCTATGACCGATCTAACGGATACCGACTACACCCAACGCTTCATCTTCGATGACAGCGATACCCGCGGCGAACTGGTTTCGTTGGAACTCAGCTACGCCGAAGTCTTGGCAAAACACGCCTACCCGGAGCCAGTCGCACAATTGCTGGGCGAGTTGATGGCGGCCGCGTCGCTGCTGGTGGGCACTTTGAAATTTGATGGTCTGCTGATCCTCCAGGCCCGGTCCGACGGCCCGATCCCGCTGTTGATGATCGAGTGTTCCAGCGAGCGTGAAATCCGTGGCCTGGCACGTTATGAAGCTGACCGGATTGCCCCCGATGCGACTCTTGCCGACCTTATGCCCAATGGCGTATTGGCGCTGACGGTCGACCCGAAACAGGGTCAGCGTTACCAGGGTATCGTCGACCTGGACGGCGAAACGTTATCCGAGTGCTTCACCAACTATTTCGTCATGTCCCAGCAAGTGGGCACGCGTTTCTGGCTGTACGCGGATGGCCGTCGTGCTCGCGGCTTGCTGTTGCAGCAATTGCCCGCCGACCGTCTCAAGGACGAAGAAGAACGCGCCGACAGCTGGCAGCACATCACCGCGCTGGGCAGCACGCTGACCGCCGATGAATTGCTGAGCCTGGACAATGAAACCGTGCTCCATCGTCTTTACCACGAAGAACAGGTTCGACTCTTCGATGTGCAAAAACTGCGCTTCCGTTGCAGTTGCTCCCGCGAACGTTCGGCCAATGCTCTGGTGAGTCTGGGTCTGGAGGATGCGCAGGAACTGGTCATCGAACACGGTGGCAACATCGAAATCGATTGCCAGTTCTGCAACCAGCGCTACCTCTTTGATGCCGCAGATATCACTCAATTGTTCGCTGGAGCGGGCGTAGATACTCCGTCAGATACCCGGCACTAAAACGGTTCAGCGCAGGTAAATTCACTGCTTTGCGCCGGAATAACGCCGTTACGACGGGAGGGCCCTACTATTTTTGGGCGTTTCTGGCATAATCCGGCCCACTTTTTGTCGCGGTAGTAGTGCACGACTTTCTACTACAAAACGTTTGGAGCACACTCGGCCACTGGCCGACGGGGAATCTCATGACGCAAGCCAATAACGCCGTGTACACCGATCTGAGTGTTGATGATCTGGTTAAAGAAGCTCTGAATCGCGGTGAAGGCGAGCTTGCCGATACCGGCGCGCTGGTGGTTCGCACCGGTCATCGCACCGGCCGCTCGCCAGTTGACCGTTTCATTGTTGAAGAGCCAACCACTCAGGCAGCCATTGCCTGGGGCCCAATCAACCGCAAGTTCCCGGCCGACAAGTTCGACGCCCTGTGGGACCGCGTTGAGGCTTTCAACAACGCGCAAGAGCACTTCGTTTCCCATGTGCATGTAGGTGCGTCGGAAGATCACTACCTGGCCGTGAAGATGACCACTCAGACTGCCTGGCAGAATCTGTTCGGTCGCTGCCTGTTCATCAACCCGGCCCAGTACAACCCTGCTGGTCGTGAAGAGTGGCAGGTTCTGAACGTTGCCAACTTCGAATGCGTTCCAGAGCGTGACGGCACCAACTCCGACGGTTGCGTGATCCTCAACTTCGCGCAGAAAAAAGTGCTGATCGCCGGCATGCGTTACGCCGGTGAGATGAAGAAAGCCATGTTCTCGGTGCAGAACTTCCTGCTGCCGGCCGCCGACGTACTGCCAATGCACTGCGCTGCCAACATTGGCGAAGCAGGCGATGTGACCCTGTTTTTCGGTCTGTCCGGCACCGGTAAAACCACCCTGTCCGCTGATGAAAGCCGTTACCTGATCGGTGACGACGAGCACGGCTGGGGCGAAGGCGTTGTGTTCAACATTGAAGGCGGCTGCTACGCCAAGTGCATCGACTTGTCCGAGAAGAACGAGCCGGTCATCTGGAAAGCCATCAAGCACGGTGCAGTACTGGAAAACGTCGTCATCGATGATGCCAAGCACGCCGACTACGCCGATGTCAGCCTGACCCAGAACAGCCGCGCCGCCTACCCGCTGGAACACGTTGCCAAGCGTTCCGAGAAGAACCTCGGTGGCGAGCCGAATGCTGTGATCTTCCTGACTTGCGACCTGACCGGCGTACTGCCGCCAGTCTCGATCCTCAGCGAAGAGCAAGCGGCCTACCACTTCCTGTCCGGCTACACCGCTCTGGTGGGCTCGACCGAAATGGGTTCCGGCAGCGGCATCAAGTCGACCTTCTCCACCTGCTTCGGCGCACCGTTCTTCCCGCGCCCAGCTGGCGAATACGCAGAGTTGCTGATCAAGCGCATCCGCGGCTTCGGCTCCAAGGTATACCTGGTCAACACCGGCTGGACCGGCGGTGGCTACGGCGTCGGCAAGCGCTTCAACATTCCGACCACTCGCGGCGTCATCGCAGCGATTCAGAGCGGCGCGTTGATCGGTGCTGAAACCGAACACCTCGACACCATTAACCTCGACGTGCCACTGGCCGTGCCGGGCGTTGAAACTGGCCTGTTGAACCCACGTAACACCTGGGCTGACAAAGCCGCTTACGATGAATCGGCTAAAGCACTGGCTGGTCTGTTCGTTGAGAACTTCAAGAAGTTCGACGTGAGCGATGCCATCAAGGCTGCTGGTCCGAAGTTGTAAGTGTTGGTTTGAAGCCATGAGAAAGCCGCCTTTAGGGGCGGCTTTTTTGTGGGCGCTGTTTTTTCAGGTTTTGAGGTGCAAGACAAATGCGCCGAGTAAAACCAGGACAACCCCAAGAATTTGTATCTTCGCCAGTCTCTCTTTGAAAAATACATACCCCAAAATCGCCGCGATTCCTCCGGAAAGCGTGCTGATCACCGTCACCACCGAGACCGATCCTGCCACCGCGCCCCAGGCGAATGACGAAAACCCGCCGAGGTTCATCAGGCTGGCGCCAGTGAGTGTCATACAGTTTTTCAGAGGTGGAATTTTCAGGCCGTCCTCAATTCTCAGGACGATGACTATCAGCACCATAAGTCCGATCAGGTACGCCAGCCAGAGCATCGTCACTGGCCCGAGTACTGGCAACACGTAGTGGCCTTGCAGCCAGAAACTGGTGCCATAAAAAACAGCTGCAAGCAGTGCGTAGGCAATCGAGCTGCCGGCTTGAGTCGTGTGTGGAATCTTCGAGTCGGAGTGAATGCTCGAGAGGATGACCCCGAGCACACACAGGGCAATGCAAAACAGCTGGATCAGACTGATCTGCTCACCTGCGGCCCATGACAACAACGTCGTCACCACGCCATAGGAAGTCACCAACGGCGCGACGATAGACGCTTTGCCAAGGGCGAACGCTTTTGACAGCGCGAGTGCGCCGGAAACGGTCAGCACGGCGGCACCCATGCCGATCAGCCACACTTGGAGCGATGCCGACATCGACTTGAGGATAAAGGCGGGGAAAGCGATCAGCAGCAGGCTCATGATGCAGAAACCCAACGCCTGACCGAAATAAACGGCGCGTTTAACACCCACTGCGCGGGCATTCAAACCCACCAGGAAATCCGTACCGCCCCACATCACGGCGGCTAGCAATCCCATCAGTACGTCCACTCTATGTCCTTATAGATTGCGCTACGGACGTCAGAGGCTTTCCAGCGCCTGAGTATCCCAGCAGCGGGCCTTGATAGCCCGGTAGAGCATGCCAACGGTCAGCGGAACCTTGTCGCCACGTCCTTTGGCCCTGCGTTTAAGGAACACATCGTAGCCTTCGGGGTGGAAGTAGCGATAGGCGTCATAATCGACGAAGTCGATGTCGAACTGTTCTTCCAGCACCTCCATCAGAATTCGCGCATCAGCGCCGTCGCAACCGAGGTCGACGTTGATCGAGGTGGCGAGGCTGACAGTTTTACGTTCGGGCAGGCCAAGTTCTTCGTGCAGCAACTGCATCAGCAGCTGCATGTCGTGATCGTCGGGCAAGTCGGAGGCGAGATTCATTGCGGGGTTATCCGATAGAAAGGACATAAACGGTCAATCTTATTGATCTGACATATTCAACTGGTCGCCGATACAACGCTCGAATATGGATTCAAGGGCTCGGTAATCGCACGTTACCGCATCAATATTCGCGGGTATCCATGCAGTGTCTTTGACCAGCCACCAATCAACCGCAAACCCTGCATTGATGATGATCTGTTCAAACAGGATCCGCTGAGCTCGACCGTTGCCCTCTCGAAAAGGGTGAACGACGTTTAGATCGCCGTAGGTCTCTGCAACCTTAGCTACAAGCTCCGCTTTAAGGGTGCCAGCGAACCATGCTGCACTTTCCATGACGCGAAAAATTTTCTCGGCTTCGGGGGCTATTCGTTCTGCTGTACAAAAAAGAGTATCGCCTTTCTGGATGTTCACTGACCTCAATTGCCCAGCCCACTCATACACGTCGCAAAATAGAGACTTATGAATGTGTTGGAAATGGCAGAGGTTGTAGGGCGGGGGGAGTAGGCGGAGTTTACTGACGGCGATTTCTGAGAGTTCTCGTTCCGCTTTTTGTAGTTGCTCTTCATTACGAATGTTGAGCAAATTGCGCAGAACGACGCTGCCAGAGTAGCAATAGGGGTCTTGGCCGACCCCGTATTTATCCACCATTAACTGGAGTCTGACGATATTTGTTGAGTACCGACTCCCGCGTTGGGAGCGGCTTTTCAGCATCGGCACGTGAGGTGTCGAAGCCTTCAAGACGCAAGCTCGCCAGGTAATTCGAACGACGTACTTTGTCGTAATAATCTTGTTTTTGCTGAAAAGTCAGTTCGCTCATGACACCTGTCTCTTTGTGCAATACCCAAGTGTAGCTCAAACGATCTGATCGATAGACCGGTATTTTTATGCTGCACAAATTATCGGATACATCGTTTTTTGTCAGTTTTACTGCGTTGTCACCTAATGCGGGCAGGTCCGGCAGCGGGGGGGCATCATGTGATGGAAAATTTCGGTATCCGTTGTCGAGCGACTTCAAGCAACTCGTGACCGTCCTGTGTCAGCAGGTATAGCGCGCTGATGATTTTGGGGATGTCACTGGCTTCGGCTTGTTCAAAACATTGACAGTAAAGCGTTTCAAGCAGGTCACTGGCGGCGCGGATGCGTTGTCGGGCGGCGTCGAGTATTTCGTGCGGATCGGCTTCCGAGTCGATGACTAGCACGGGCGTTTCGCTGTAGCTGGTCTTCAGCGGTCGGTAGCGTTCTGTAGGCGGATTGATCTGATTCATTGAAGCCTGTCCTTGATGAATTCGGAGGTCGCTCCGGCTGGCCGACAAGTATTTTCAGCCGCGGCGAAAACTATGACGATGCCGACCTGTGTGTGCAATACAGCCTCAATCGACAGGGTGTGTAGGGGCTTTACTGCGCTTTCGGATTGGCCCTACACGTTTTGTGAAAGACGCCGATAAATGAGAAATTTCCCACGGTTTCGTCAGACGTGATAACGACAACCCGTCCTGATTATTCCGCCATCCGCTGTATCATCCCGTATCGTTTTACCCCCGACCTTTTCTCGACTCGCTGCAATCGCCAGCTAGGCTTTGGGCTTCGCAGCGGTCAACGGAGTGACAGCTTATGCACAACACCCTGGAACAGGTTTTCGGTTTCTCACAGTTTCGTCCCGGTCAGGAAGCAGCGATCAGCGCCGTGTTGGCCGGTCGTTCAGCCGCAGCGATTTTCCCTACGGGATCGGGCAAGTCCATCTGCTACCAATTGTCTGCCTTGTTGCTGCCGCACCTGACACTGGTGGTGTCACCGCTGCTCGCGCTGATGCAGGATCAACTCGTATTCCTGCAGCGCCATGGCATCTCGGCAGGCAGTATCGATTCGGCCCAAAGTCGTGATGAGGCCAGTGATGTGATGGCTCGCGCCAAGTCTGGCGAGCTGAAGATTTTGATGATTTCGGTAGAGCGCCTGAAAAACGAACGCTTTCGCAATTTTTTGCAGCAGGTACCGATTTCCTTGCTGGTGGTGGACGAGGCGCATTGTATTTCCGAATGGGGTCATAACTTCCGACCCGACTATCTCAAGCTTCCGGACTACCAGCATCAGTTCAATATCCCGCAGGTGCTGCTACTGACCGCTACGGCGACCCCCAAGGTGATCGCGGACATGCAGGCCAAGTTCGCCATTGCGCCTGAAGACGTGGTAACCACGGGGTTCTACCGCCCCAACCTCAACCTGCTGGTGGAACCGGTACGGGGCCAGGACAAGCGCCGACGACTCGTCGAATGGATGAGCCAGCGGCCGGGCCAGCCCAGCATCGTTTATGTCACCTTGCAGAAAACCGCTGAACACATTGCCGAGCACCTGGAACGCAACGGTATCCAGGCCGAGGCGTATCACGCAGGTTTGCCCCACGAGCAGCGGGAAGCCATCCAGAAACGCTTCATGGGCGGCCAGTCCAACTGCATCGTTGCCACCATCGCGTTCGGCATGGGCATCGACAAGAGTGACATCCGCAATGTGGTGCACTTTGACCTGCCTAAATCGATCGAGAACTACAGCCAGGAAATCGGTCGCGCCGGACGTGACGGGCAGCCGTCGGACTGCCTGGTCCTGGCCAACCGTGACAGCCTCAACGTGCTGGAGAACTTCGTTTACGGCGACACCCCTGAGTTGGACGGTATCCGGCATGTGCTCGACGAATTGCGAGCGGCAGCGCCGGAAGGACAATGGGAGTTTTTGCTGGGCCCGTTGGCAGATCAGAGCAACATTCGGCAGCTCCCGCTCAAGACGTTGTTGGTACAGCTGGAACTGCGCAGGATCATCGCCCCGCGTTATGCCTATTACGCCGAATACCGCTTCAAGTATGTGCAGGAGCCCGAGGTTTTACTTGCCCGTTTCGAGGGCGAGCGGAAGGATTTCGTTGCCGCGATTATCCAGACTTCCAAGCGTGCGCGCGCCTGGGCGACGGTGAGTTTCGACGCGCTTTACGACCAATATCAAGCCGAGCGCGGTCGGGTAGTGAAGGCGCTGGATTACTTCCAGGAAAAGGGTTGGATCGAGCTGGAGAGCAAGCTCATGACCGAGGTCTACAGCGTATTGCAGACGGATTTTGACAGTCAGGCACTGGGCGCAGAACTGCATGCTTACTTCACACAGCATGAGCGCACCGAGATCGCCCGGATTCACGCCATGCTGGACCTTTTTGCCACTGAACAATGCCTCGGTTATCGACTGGCCGAGTACTTCGGCGATGAAAATGCGCCGCAGCGGTGCGGGCATTGTTCGGTGTGCCATGGGGACATAGCACGGTTGCCATCGCCGCCAGAGCTCCCCGCACTTGTGGGTAAGTCTTTCGAAGCGCTGTGTAGTGACTTTATCCACAAGCACGAAGCGCAGACCGGCAGCGCTCCCTCGGCTGAACGCGTCACGCGGTTCCTATGCGGGATCAGTGTGCCGTTGTTCACCAAGTTAAAAGCGCGTGCCATGTCGGGGTATGCGGTGCTGGAGGATTATCCCTATGGCGAAGTGCGGGCTTGGGTCGAAACGCGCCTCTGACACAGGCTCATCCATCCGCTGAATGTTGCTCATCACAGGAATAAATTTCAAAAATACGCGGTGGCTGACTATGGTGAGGGCTGTCTTTGGATCGCCAACAAGAGAACAACCATGAGCCAGACACCGTTCAATATTCAGCGCGCAGCCGTTATCGGCGCGGGCACCATGGGCCGGGGCATTGTGATGTGCCTGGCCAACGCCGGAGTGCCGGTGCAATGGGTCGACAACAATCCGCAGATGCTTGAACAGGCGCTGGACGCAGTCGCGCAGACTTGCGCGCACAACGTGCGCCAGGGGCGTATCGACCAGGCCGAAGCGGACGCACGCATTGCTCGAGTTACAACGGCTCCTGACTACGCAGCGATTCGCGACGTCGATCTGGTCATTGAGGCGGTTTACGAGAACCTCGAGCTCAAGCAAAAAATCTTCCGCGAACTGGATGGTCTGCTCAAGCCTGAAGCCATTCTGGCCAGCAACACCTCGGCGCTGGATATCGACGCCATTGCCGCGGCAACCCGACGGCCAGAGCAAGTCCTGGGCCTGCATTTCTTCAGCCCGGCGCACATCATGAAACTGCTGGAAATCGTCCGTGGCGCCAAGACTGCGCCAGCGGTTCTGGATGCCGCGCTGGCGCTAGGCAAGCGCATGGGCAAGGTCAGCGTTGTCTCCGGCAATTGCGATGGTTTTATCGGCAATCGCATGCTCAATACCTACGTGCTCGAAGCCCGCAAGATGCTGCTGGAAGGTGCCTATCCTTATCAGGTGGATGCGGCGCTGCAAGGTTTCGGTTTCGCGATGGGACCGTTCCGCATGTTCGACGTGGTCGGGATCGACCTGCAGTGGCGCGCTCGGGAGTTAGCGGGCACTGGACAGGATGCACCAGAGGTCCAAGTGGACAACCGTTTGTGTGAGCTGGAGCGCTTCGGGCAAAAAAGTGGCAACGGTTACTACCACTACGAACCGGGCAGTCGTCAGGCTGAGCACGATGTGGAGGTCGATGCGCTGGTTCTGCAGGTCAGCGAAGGGTTGGGCTTCCAGCGCCGGGAGATCGGGCCTGAGGAGATCCTCGAGCGCTGCTTGCTGGCTCTGGTCAACGAAGGGGCGAAGATTCTCCAGGAAGGCATCGCCGGCTCCGCGCACGACATCGATCTGGTTTATCTCAACGGCTATGGCTTCCCGGCGGACAAGGGCGGCCCAATGGCCTGGGCGGATCAGCAAGGGCTGGCGGATATCCATCAACGCTTGTTGGCGCTTGAGACCCGGCAGGGCGATCACTGGCAGCCGGCCCGCTTGATTGGGGACCTGAAGGCGATGGGCAAGGGGTTTGCTGAAAGATAATCGGGGACAGCACCGGCCTCATCGCCAGCAGGCTGGCTCCCACTTTGGATCTGCGCCGGACACACTATTAGTGCACGTTGAAGGCCCGCTGTGGGAGCCAGCCTGCTGGCGATGAATACGACACGGTTTTC
Source organism: Pseudomonas sp. MDV22-iso1 (assembly GCF_058145095.1). Lineage (NCBI taxonomy): Bacteria > Pseudomonadati > Pseudomonadota > Gammaproteobacteria > Pseudomonadales > Pseudomonadaceae > Pseudomonas > Pseudomonas sp. MDV22-iso1. Next base: position 92,218 of record NZ_JBYVMF010000009.1, on the reverse strand, counting down.
GCATTAGACTGCCCCTCACATTCAAGGAACCGACGCCGATGCCTCAACGCACCGAATACCCGCACTTCCAGCCCATCACCACGCGCTGGCATGACAATGACGCCTACGGTCACGTCAACAATGTCACCTACTACAGCTTCTTCGACACGGCGGTGAATACCTACCTGATCGAAGTCGGGGGGCTCGATATTCATGAAGGTGACGTGGTGGGTTTCGTGGTGAGTTCAGCCTGCGACTATTTTGCGTCCATTGCTTTCCCTGATCGGATCGAGATCGGATTGCGCGTGGGCAAGCTGGGCAACAGTTCGGTGCAGTATGAATTGGCAGTGTTCAAAGCCGGCGAAGATGAAGCCTGCGCGGCGGGGCGTTTTGTTCACGTGTTCGTGGACCGCGCGTCGAATGAGCCGGTGACGATCCCTGGCCCGTTACGCACGGCATTGGAGCGGTTGGTGATCTGAAACGAAAAATCGCAGCCTCCGACAGCTCTGCAGGTTCACTAACCAATGCAGGTGCTGCTGGAAGCTGCGATCTTTTTATCGTCTAGCAATCAACGATGACGATTGTGTTTGTGATGCTTGCGATGGCCATAGGCGTGACCGCGTCCAGGGTGACCATCACGGTAGTAACGGCGATCGTCACGGCCGCGACTGGAATAACGATCATCATCGTCGTCACTCTTGTTACCCATGTAGTTACCCAGCGCGCCACCCGCGCCGCCGCCTGCTGCCGAGCCGATCAGGCTGCCAGTGGTGCCGCCCACGCTGCGGCCTACCACGTTACCGCCTGCCGCACCCAGCGCGCCGCCAATGGCTGCTTCGCCACGGCTGCGTTTGTCTGCGCCGACTGCGCTACCACCCGCGCCACCCAGGGCTGCGCCAATGGTTGAACCTGTGTTGCCGCCTAACGACTGTCCGACGACCGAGCCAAGAACCCCGCCCAATGCGCCGCCCACACCTGCTTCGGTGGTGCCTCCGGCAGAAGCGAAGCCACTGACCAGGCCAAGGGACAACAAGAGAATCGAGGAGAACTTCATAGAGGAACCTCAAGGGGATGACGACGCGATCCTGAGGCTGTGTGGTAGTGGTGACAATCAAAATCCGACGAGTAACACGACTTGTACACAATTCTATAAGTTACTGTTTTTTAGACGGAACTTAAGTGTTTTTCGTCGGTCTTTAGTTACTTCGGATAGGCCGTTTTTGCGAAAAAACGGCCTTTTTTGTGGGCGATCGAAAAGTGGTTTGTCGCTGAAAAGTTAAGATCGTTCCGACGCAGAGCGTGGGAACGATCCACGATCCATGTCAGGCCGACCTGGCCATGATCAATCCAGTTTCACTCGCCGCTTCCAACCGTATCGCCACAAACTTCGACGTCGGCGTATGGCTGCCATCCCCAGTGCTTTCCAGCGGCACCAGTGGGTTCACTTCCGGATAGTAAGCCGCTGCCTGACCTGCCGGAATATCAAATGCCAGCAGTGTAAACCCCTTCACCCGACGCTCACGGCCATCATCCCAAATCGAAACGATGTCCGCTTTCTGACCCGGTTTGAAGCCCAGGCGAATGATGTCGGCCTCGTTCACGAACAGCACATCACGCTGGCCTTTCACCCCACGGTAACGGTCATCAAGCCCATAGATCGTGGTGTTGTACTGATCGTGGGAACGCAACGACTGCATGATCAAATCCGGCAGCACGCCGGTCGCGCGTGTGCGCTCATGCACAAGGTCTTTGGGCAGAACGTTTGGTCGAAAATTAGCGCGGCCTGATGCCGTGTTCCACTTGCGCGCACCCGCGCTGTTGCCAAGGTAGAAGCCCCCCGGATGCTTGACCTTCACGTTGAAGTCGCGAAAGCCTGGAATCGTGTCGGCGATCAGGTCGCGAATGCGATCGTAGTCGGCCACCAGCCAATTCCAGTCCACCGGCTTGCTCCCCAGAGTCGCGGCAGCGATGCCGGCGATGATCGCCGGCTCGGAACGCATCTGCTTCGACAGCGCCTGCAGCTGACCGTTGGACGCGTGGACCATGCTGAACGAATCTTCAACGGTCACCGCCTGCGGGCCTTCGGTCTGGATGTCAATGTCGGTGCGCCCCAGGCATGGCAGGATCAGGGCGACTTTGCCATGGGCCAAATGGCTACGGTTGAGCTTCGTACTGATTTGCACCGTCAGGTCGCAATTGCTCAACGCCTGGAACGTGCGCGGGCTGTCGGGCGTGGCTTGAGCGAAGTTTCCGCCCAGGCCGATGAAGACTTTCGCGCGACCCTCGGCCATGGCGTGAATCGCCTCGACCACGTTATGGCCGTTTTCGCGCGGCACCTTGAACTGGAAACGACGCTCCAGCGAATCAAGGAACGCCACCGGCGGACGCTCGTTGATGCCCATGGTCCGGTCGCCCTGCACGTTGCTGTGACCACGCACCGGGCAGAGCCCTGCACCTGGCCGCCCGATGTTGCCGCGCAGCAGCATCAGGTTCGCGATTTCCTGGATGGTCGCCACCGAATGGCGATGCTGGGTGATGCCCATCGCCCAGCACATGATTACGTTCTTGCCTTTGGCGTACATCCGCGCGGCTTGCTCGATCTCCACAAGGGGCAGGCCGGATTGCTCGACGATCTGCTCCCATGAGGTGTCGTCGACGGTGCCCAGGTATTCCAGCACGTTGACGCTGTGTTCATTCAGGAAGTCGTGGTCGAACACGGCAGGCTCACCTGCCTTCTGCGCATCACGCTCCCATTGCAGCAGGAACTTGGCCATGCCGCGCATGATCGCCATGTCGCCGCCCAGTGCCGGACGGAAGTACGCGGTGTTGGTTGGCTTGTCACCGTTGGTGAGCATTTCGAGCGGGTGCTGCGGGTGCTGGAAGCGCTCAAGGCCGCGCTCTTTCAGCGGATTGATACACACCACCTGCGCACCCCGTTTCACCGCTTCGCGCAGCGGTTCGAGCATTCGTGGGTGGTTGGTCCCGGGGTTCTGGCCCCAGACGAAAATCGCATCGGCATGTTCGAAGTCGTCGAACGTCACGGTGCCTTTGCCGACGCCGACACTTTGCGACAACGCCACGCCGCTTGCCTCGTGGCACATGTTCGAGCAGTCGGGGAAGTTGTTGGTGCCGTAGGCGCGCACGAACAACTGATAGAGGAACGCGGCTTCGTTGCTGGCGCGGCCCGAGGTATAGAACTCGGCCTGGTTCGGGCTCGACAGCCCTTGCAGGTGTTTGCCAATCAAGGCGAAGGCGTCTTCCCAGCTGATCGGCTTGTAGCGATCGGTTTGTGCGTCGTAGCTCATTGGCTCGGTCAGTCGGCCCTGGTACTCGAGCCAGTAATCACTTTGCTCCAGCAACGAACTCACACTGTGCTTGGCGAAGAACGCGCCATCGACACGCCGCTTGGTTGCTTCCCAGTTCACGGCTTTGGCGCCGTTCTCGCAGAACGCCACCATGCCGGCTTCGTTGGAATCGCCCCAGGCGCAACCGGGGCAGTCGAATCCGCCGTTCTTGTTGGTTTTAAGCATCATGCGCAGATTTTTCAGCGCGTTGTCACTGGTCAACCAGGCACGGGCAACGCTGGCCAACGCGCCCCAGCCACCGGCCGGGCCTTTGTAAGGCTTGTAGCGCGAAACGGGTTTCTGGTCGGCTTGATTGTGTTGACTCACGCTTGATTCTCCAACGCAGGGCTGTAGACCCGCGGCGCACTTTTTTGCGGCAGGTGGATGAGATTGAGGTTGTGACGGCGGGCCCATTGCACGGCAAGGCCGGTGGGCGACGACAGGCTGACGAGGGTCTGGATGCCTGCCCGCAGCACTTTCTGGATCAGTTCGAGGCTGCAACGGCTCGTGACGATCGCCAGCCCGCCGGTTATCGGGATGCGTTGGCGAATCAGTCCGCCGATCAGCTTGTCGAGGGCGTTATGCCGCCCGATGTCTTCGCGGCCCAGTAGCAATTCGCCTTGGTCGTTCATGAACACCGCCGCATGCACGGCGCCGCAATGTTGGCCCAGGGGCTGAAATGCGCCGATGCGCTGGCGCAGGCCGTCGAGCCATTCGGCCGGAGGCAGTGGCGCGCCGGGCAGGACCTTGAGGTCAGGCAATGCCTGCTCGACCGCTTCCACGCCGCACAGACCGCAACCGCTGGTGCCGGCCATTTGCCGACGTTGCTGCTTGAGGTTCCAGAAGGCGCGATTGGCGATGGTCACTTGGGCGTATTGTGCGGAGCCCGAACCGGTGAGTTGCAGGTCATAGATGTCGGTGGCGTCCTCGATGATGCCGCTGCCCAGGCTGAAACCAACGATAAAGTCTTCCAGATCGGTCGGCGTCACCAGCATCACGGCCTGGCTGATGCCGTTGTAGGCAATCGCCAACGCGACTTCCTCGGCCAGCGCGGTGCTGTCCGACTCGGTGTTTTCAAGGTTGCTGTAGCTGTAGGTCTGACTCGCAGCGGGCGCGGGCGTTTCGAGGGCAGGCGCCGCGCTGGATGGGCGCTTGGCGTTCATGGCATCACCACGGATTGATCAGCTTTAAGCCTAGGCGCGTCAAAGGGTCGCGTCTAATCGCTAATACTGATGCGCTGATAGATGGCGTCGATCAAGCGCCCGTCGGCGATTTCTGATAAATCGCAAAACAGGCTTCTGCCAGCGCCGAGCGCGGGGCGCTGCGACGCATGATCAGCCCTAGCCGGGCGAGGGTCTGGGCGTTTTCGATGGGCTGCAGGCGCAAGTGATCAGTGAGATTTTCCAAGCCACCGTCCAGCGGCATAACGGCGCAGCACAGGCCGCCGTGCACAGCTTGTAACAGTTGATGCACGGCGTCGGTTTGCAACAGCGGCTGAGGTGTGAGGCCACGGCTGTGGAAGTTATGGTCGATCGACTGACGAAAGTGCATGCCGCTGGTGAGCATGCCCAGCGGCAATTCGATCAGCGACTCCCAACTCAACGGCGTCTCACCGAAATTGAAGAAGCGTTGATCGTAGAGCAAGCCCATGCGGGTTTCGCTGAACGCCAGGGAATCGAAGCGCTCGCCATCCAGGCGTTCGAGGTAGGAAACGCCGAGGTCCAGTCGATTGTTCGCCAGCTGTTCGAGGATCTGTTCGGAACTGAGGGCCGAGAGTTCGAAGCGCAGGTTCGGGTGTTCGGCATGCAAGCGCTGCATCAGCGGCAGCGGGTCGAAGCTCGACAGCGGCACCACACCCAGCCGTAGCGTACCGACCAGGTTACCGCGACAGGCCGCCGCTTCGGCTTGCAGACCGTCATAGGCCGCCAGCACCGTGCGCGCCCACGCCAGAACCCGTTCACCCGGAGCGGTAAAGCCTTCGAAGCGTTGACCGCGGTTGACCAGCGGCAACTCCAGCTCTTCTTCGAGGCTGCGCAGGCGCATCGAGAGGGTGGGCTGGGTGATGTGACACCGGGCGGCCGCCTGACCGAAATGGCGGGTTTCGTCGAGGGCGATGAGGAATTTCAGCTGCTTGATGTCCATCTTCGCTCCAGGGCGCGGGAAGGTTGGGATTCTAGCGCCTGGGGGGAATCGGCGTCATTGGTCGGGTTGGATCCGCACTTGGCAAGCTTGGTCTAGGCTTTTGCGTCTGGACCCATTTATTCCTATGGAGAGCACACGATGAGCCTTTTCAGTTTTCTCAAAGAAGCCGGTGAAAAAATCCTCGGTGCGCTGACGCCGGATAAGGCCGAAGCCAATAGCGAAGCGCTGACCAAGCACGTGAAGGATGCCCTGACAGGTATCGACACTTCCAAGATTCAGGTCAAGGTTGAGGGTGACAAGGTCATCGCCAGTGGCGAGGCCGCGACCCAGGAAGAGAAAGAAAAAATCCTGCTGTCGCTGGGCAACGTCGCAGGTGTCAGTGGTGTAGAAGACCAGATCACCGTCACCGGTCCCGTTGTCGTCGCCGCGAAGTTCGTCGTGGTCGAGAAAGGCGACACCCTCAGCGCGATTTCCCTGCGCGTGTACGGCGATGCCAACAAGTATCAAAAAATCTTTGAGGCCAATAAGCCAATGCTCAAGGATGTGAACAAGATCTATCCGGGGCAGTCGCTGCGGATTCCTGAATAATGTGAGGTCCGTAGGAGCTGCCGCAGGCTGCGATCTTTTGATCTTGTTTTTCCGAATTTTACCGTCGAGATCAAAAGATCGCAGCCTGCGGCAGCTCCTACATGGAATCAGAGGCCTTCGATAAGCTCCCGATAGTCCCCAACCGCCGCAAACTCCGCCGTGTCCTTCGGCCCTTTGCGGCTGTCCGGCTCGCGCACCGCCAGCAGATGCGCCACGCCAAAATCCCTCGCACTGCGCAGGATCGGCAAGGTGTCGTCGATAAACAGGCTGCGCGCCGGGTCGAAACTGATGTCCGCCTGCAAGGCGTCCCAGAATTGCGGGTTTTCCTTGGGGAAACCGTAATCGTGAGAGCTGATCAGACGCTCGAAGTAAGGCGCCAGCTCTATTCGCTCCAGCTTCAATGACAGCGAATCACGGTGCGCATTGGTGATCAGCACCACGCGTTTGCCTGCTCGCTTGATCGCCGCCAGGAAGGTATCCGCATCAGGGCGCAGGGCGATCAGGTGCGCGGTTTCCAGTTTCAGTTCACGCACCGGCAGCTTGAGTTCCGCGCTCCAGAAGTCCAGGCAGTACCACTGCAACTGGCCGGCGTTACGCTCAAACAGCGGCTGCAATTCCATTTCGGCCATGGCCCGGCTCACCCCGTGCAACTCGGCGTAGCGCTGGGGCAAGTGCTCAAGCCAGAAATGGTTGTCGAAGTGCAGGTCCAGCAGCGTGCCGTCCATGTCCAACAGAACGGTGTCGATGTCGTGCCAGGGCAGCAGGGACATAAAAAACTTCTCCAGCGGTGAAAAGGATATCCGGGATCAACAATGAGGATAGGCCGGGTATAGTAACCCGCTATCGCCAAGGAGCCGCTCATGCGCCAGAAACCCACCATCCTCGCCCGCGAGATCGTCGCCACCAGTCGCTTGTTCTGCGTCGAAGAGCTCAAGTTGCGCTTTTCCAACGGCGTGGAGCGCACCTATGAGCGATTGGTCGGAAAGGGCGCCGGCTATGGCGCGGTGATGATTGTGGCGATGCTCGATTCGGACCATGCGGTGCTGGTCGAAGAGTATTGCGGCGGCACTGATGAATACGAAATGTCGCTGCCCAAAGGTTTGATCGAGCCGGGCGAAGATGTACTGGCCGCGGCCGAGCGCGAGCTCAAGGAAGAGGCGGGGTATGGCGCACGGCAACTGGAGCATTTGACCGAGTTGTCGTTGTCGCCCGGTTACATGAGCCAGAAGATTCAGGTGGTGCTTGCTACCGATCTGTACGAGGAAAGCCTGGAGGGTGATGAGCCCGAGCCGATGGGCGTGAGCAAGGTCAACCTGCGCGAGCTGTCGGCGCTGGCACAAAACCCGCAGTTCACCGAGGGCCGTGCCTTGGCGGCGCTGTATCTGGCCCGTGACCTGCTGACTCAGCGCGGGGTGTTTCTGCCATGAATTTTCCCCACCCATTGATGGCACCCGTCGTCGCGTTGGCGTTGCAAGCGGGTGACGCGATCCTGCCGTTCTGGCGCACGGGCACGGCTGTGACTGCCAAGGCCGACGATTCTCCAGTGACTGCCGCTGACCTGGCGGCGCACCATTTGATCCTGGATGGCCTGACGGCGCTCGATCCGAACATTCCGGTGCTGTCCGAAGAGGACGCCAACATTCCCCAATCCGTGCGTGCCGGATGGCAGCGTTGGTGGCTGGTCGATCCGTTGGACGGGACCAAGGAGTTTATCTCGGGGAGTGAAGAGTTCACCGTCAACATCGCGTTGATCGAGCAGGGTCAGGTTGTTTTTGGTGTGGTTTCGATGCCGACCAGCGGACGCTTTTATGTCGGTGGCGCAGGGTTGGGGGCGTGGCGTGGTGATAAAGATACTCCGCCATCGCCGATCCAGGTTCGCACGGTGCCGCCTACAGGGCAGGCTTTTACTGTCGTCGCGAGCCGGCGGCATTCGAGCCCCGAGCAGGAGCGCTTGCTGGCGGGTTTGAGTGCCAGTCTGGGTGAACTGAAACTGGCCAATATCGGCAGCTCGTTGAAGTTTTGCTTGTTGGCGGAAGGTTCGGCGGATTGTTATCCACGCCTGGCGCCGACATCGCAGTGGGATACGGCGGCCGCCCAAGGCGTGCTGGAAGGGGCGGGCGGTGAGGTGCTGGAGTTGAGCGGAGCGTCGTTCAGTTATCCGGCGCGGGAATCGTTGTTGAACGGGTTCTTTCTGGCGCTGCCGGCGAAAGCGGCCTGGCGGGAAAAGCTGCTGGAGCTGGCTCGGGTTTGAAGATCAAAAGATCGCAGCCTCGTTTCACTCGACAGCTCCTACAGGGGGCACGGATTAACGTGTTCTCTCTGTAGGAGCTGTCGAGTGAAACGAGGCTGCGATCTTTTGCTTCACCGGTGCAAAACGAACTGCCCGGTAAACGTCACCGCATCGTCATCACTGTCAGCATTCACAATCTGCGAATGCAGTGTAATCCGGGCCCGACCGTATCGCTGATACATCGCCAGAAACTTCTTCCAGACCGCGGCACTCGGCGCCTGACAAATCGACACCGCATCCATCGTCACGGGTAACGGATAGCTGATTTGCCCTTCCTGAATCACGATGTGCCCGTCTTCAATCCCTTCTTCACGCAAACGCAAATGCAGCCAGCCCCAGCCCGCCAACACGGCGGCGCAATACAGGCTGCCGCCAAACATGGTGCTCTTGTGGTTGACGTTGGCTTCCAGCGGCAAGTGCAGGCGCAATTGATGGTCGTGCCAGTCGAGCACCTTGAGGCCCATGTCCCGCGTCAGGGGGATGTCGTGATGGAGGATGGATTCCAGGTAGCGACTGTTGCGGCTCATGAATGCTCTCTTGCTTTCAGGTGGATGATTGGACGGTGGCTCAATCGAGCTCGTCGGTGGAGGTGTTGGCGCTGCTGTCAGCGAAATTCAACCCATGCTTGCGCAGTTTGTCGTGCAGGGTTTTACGTGGGACGCCGAGTGCTTCAGCCAGACTGCGGACCGAGCTGTGGGAACGTGCGAGTTCTGCCGCGATCAGACTCTTTTCGAAATGCTCCACCTGCTCGCTCAAGCCTCCGCCGACGACTTCAACAGCCGTGCCGGACACGCCATCGGACGAGCTGTTGTCGAGTGCCAACTCCAGTCCCAACGCAAAGCGCTCCGCCGCATTTTGCAGCTCCCGCACATTGCCCGGCCAGGTGTGACGCAGCAACAGGGCGCGTTGCCCCGGTTGCAATTCGTGGGGCGGTAAACCGTGACGGGCACTGGCCTCATCGGCGAAATGCTGAAACAACACCAGCGCATCCTCACCGCGCTCGCGCAGAGGTGGAATGCGCAACGGCGCGACGTTCAGGCGGTAATACAAGTCGGCGCGAAAGCGTCCCTGATCAGCGGACTGGCGCAGGTCTTCCTTGGTCGCGGCGATGATGCGGATGTCCAGCGGGATCTGCTGATTACCCCCCAGACGCTCCACCACGCGCTCTTGCAGCAAGCGCAGCAACTTCACCTGCACATCCAGGCTCATGCTTTCGATTTCATCGAGAAACAGCGTGCCGCCGTTAGCAAACTCGAACTTGCCGATGCGACGTTTCTGCGCGCCGGTGAACGCCCCCGGCTCGTGACCGAACAATTCGCTTTCCACCACCGATTCGGCCAGCGCTCCGGCGTTGATCGCCACGAACGGACCGTTTCGCCGATTTGATAAATCGTGCAGGGCGCGGGCGACGACTTCTTTACCGGCCCCGGTTTCACCGAGGATCAGCACATCGGCCTTGGTGGCGGCCAACGCGCCGATCTGCTCGCGCAGGCGCAACATCGGCGCCGACTGGCCGACCAGCCGGGCGCTCAATTCATTGCGATCGCTCAGGGCCAGACGCAGGCTGCGGTTGTCCAGCACCAGTCGGCGCAGGGCCAATGCGCGACGCACGCTGTCGAGCAACGCATCGCTGGCGAAGGGCTTTTCGAGAAAATCATAGGCCCCGGCGCGCATCGCCTGCACCGCCAGCGGTACATCGCCGTGACCCGTGATCAACAGCACCGGCAGCTCCGGATCTTGAGCATGCAATTCGGTCAGCAGTTCGAGGCCGTCCATGCCTGGCATGCGGATGTCGCTGACCACCACGCCTGGCCAGTCGCGTTCCAACTGTGCGGCGAGGCCTTTGGCTTCCGCCAGCGACAAGATCTTCAGGCCGGCAAGGTCCAGCGTCTGGCTCAACGCCTGGCGCAGATGGGGATCGTCGTCGATCAACACGACCTGGATGCGGTTGTCGATGGTCATGCACTTCGGTCCTCGGACGGTTGCAGGCTCACGCCCGGTGCGCCTGGGCGCAGCTTCAGGGTAATCAGGGCGCCGCCTTCCTTGTGGTTGGAGAACAACAGTTCACCGCCGAAGGCACGCATCAGGGTTTCGCAAATGGCCAGCCCCAGTCCAAGCCCTTGGGTGCGGGTCTTGGTGGTGTAGAAGGGCTCGCTGGCGCGTCCGAGGGCTTCCATGCAGAAGCCCGGGCCATTATCGCGAATGTACAAGGTGACGCCATCAGCGGTGGATTGGGCACTCAGCCAGAGTTTACGCGGCGGACCTTTTTCCGTGAGGGCGTCCAGGGCATTCGCCAGCAGGTTGCCGAGCACTTGGCGCAAACGGGTTTCCCCCGCTTCGACCCACAAAGTGGCGGCGGGCAAATCGCGAATCAGCTCGACTTCCATGCTGCGCCGACGCTTGGCGAGCAGGGCCAGCGCGTCATCCAGCGCCGGTTGCAGGGCAACGCTTTCAGGGGCGTGTCGATCGCGCCGGGCGAAGGCGCGCAGGTGAGCAATGATCGATGCCATCCGCGCGGTCAACTCGCTGATCAACTTGAGGTTGCCACGCGCATCGTCGGTGCGCTGGTGATCGAGCAGTATTTCGGCGTTTTCCGCGTAGCTGCGGATCGCTGCCAGCGGCTGGTTCAGTTCGTGGCTGATGCTGGCCGACATCGTCCCCAGCGCCGAGAGTTTGCCGGCCTGCACCAGATCATCCTGGGCGCGCACCAGTTCCTGCTGGGCCTGTTCGCGCTCCAGCACTTCTTCCTTGAGGCGTCGATTGAGACCTTCCAGATCACTGGTTCGCTCGGCGACACGCCCTTCCAGTTCACGGCGCGCCTTGGCTTCGAAAGCGATGCGTTCGAGGTAATGGCGCCGACGCTGCATCATCAGCCCGAGCAACAGCATCAATACCAGCAAAGTGGCGCCGCCGATGGCGACCACGGTGCGAACGGGGCGGTCGATCAGGGTGCGCGGCGCGAGAATGTTGACGGTCCAGCCGGTTTCTTCAATTTGTCGGGATTGCGTCAGCCACGCATTCGGATTGAGTTTCAGCGGTTTGGGATCGCGGGTTGGATAGGGCTGAATCGCAGTAATGGCCTTGTTCTCTTCTTCGCTCAACGCCCGGGTCGAGCGGAAGCGCCATTCTGGTCGCGACGTCAGAATGACCACGCCATTGTGGTCGGTCGCCAGCAATTGCTCTGGCGTCTTGCCCCACAAGCTTTCGGTGTGGTCCAGATCGACCTTTACCACCAGCACGCCGATGATTTTCTCGCCGTGTCGCACGGCCGCAGCAAAAAAGTAGCCACGCTTGGCGGACGTCGTACCCAAGCCAAAAAAGCGCCCGAGCCGTCCGGCCATGGCTTCGCTGAAATACGGCCTGAAGGAAAAATTGCGCCCGACAAAGCTGTCGTTTTTATCCCAGTTGGACGCGGCCAGCGTCTTGCCCGTGGTGTCCATCAGGTACATCACCTCGGCACCGGTCTGAGCGCTGATGTTCTTCAGCAACCGGTTGGCGTTGCCTTGCGTGACGCTATCGTCCGGCGCGCCCAGCACCGCGCGCAGGGCCGGAAGATCACCGAGGATCTGCGGTAACACCTCGTACCGGTGCAGCGTGCCCAGCAGGTTGGCCACATACAGATCGAGGGTCTGGCGATTCTGCCCAGCCAGTTCGCTGCGGTAATAACGCTCGGCCAGATGCTCCAGCGGCCACAGCAAAGGTGCCAGGCACAGCGCAAGCAGTGCGAGGCTGCGCCAGCGGGGTCTGCGGGGAAGGGTCGGAGTCATGAGCATCGAGCGCCTGAAAGTACAGGCGCATTATGCCCACGCTCGGGAAAAGACGTCAGCGTCGTTGAATCAGATGGCGATGTGGTGATAGGCCGAAAGTTGCGGCGCGGCGTCGAGTTGCCCATCAAATGCCAGGTGGACGCGAGTGGTCCCGCTCTTGAAGGGGTTGCGTATCGCCCCGAGCAGTGGCGATATAAGCGCCTGAATACTTTCTCAGGGGTCTTGTATGCCGCTCGCCACGTTGATTCATCGCGCCAGTTTGCCCAGCCCGCAGGTGTCTGCGGAGCAAGCGTCAGCGCTGCTCGAAAAGCATTACGGGTTGAGTGGCAGGTTGCAGGCGCTTGGCAGTCAGCAGGATCTTAATTATCGCGTCGACAGTGACCAAGGGCGTTTCGTCCTGAAAATCTGTCGCGGTGATTACGCGGTACAGGAGCTGCAAGCCCAGCACGCGGGGCTCAAACACCTTGCCGATCACCCCGATGTGCAGGTGCCTCGGGTGATACTCGCCAAAAACGGCGCTGATCTGCTGTCGCTGGAAGTGGATGGGCAGACGGTGCATGTGCGATTGCTCGATTACATCGAAGGCCAGCCGCTGACTCACCTGGGTCATCTGCCCGGTTCGGTGGTGGCGGGTTTCGGACGGTTATGTGGCGAAATGGATCTGGCCCTGGCTGACTTCGATCACCCAGGGCTGGCGCGTACGCTGCAATGGGACGCCCGTCACGCCAACGCGTTGATCGCGCATTTGCTGCCGGTTATCAAGGATGACCAGCAGCGCCAGCAGATCGCCGAAGTGGCCGAACGTGCCGAGCGCCATTTGCTGCCGTTGGTGGATCAGCTGCCTGTGCAGGCGATTCATATGGACATCACCGATGACAACGTGGTCTGGCAGCGTGATGCGCAACGCGTATGGCAACTGCAGGGCGTGATCGATTTCGGCGACCTGATTAGTACCTGGCGCATCACTGATCTTTCGGTGACCTGCGCGGCGTTGCTGCACCACGCCGAGGGGGATCCCTTTTATATCTTGCCGGCGGTCCAGGCGTACCACGCGGTCAATCCGTTACAGCCTGCGGAGCTGCTGGCGCTGTGGCCGTTGATTGTTGCGCGTTCAGCGGTGCTGGTGCTCAGCGGTGAACAGCAGGTCAGCGTCGATCCGGGCAATGACTACAGTCGCGACAACCTCACCCATGAGTGGGAGATCTTCCGCGTTGCGACGTCGGTACCGTTGGCGTTGATGGAAGCGGCGATCCTGAGTTCTGTTGGCCAGAGCCTGACGAGCATTGGCAGTGAAGGTTTTGCGCCGCTGCTGCCAAGCCTGGTCGGGCGAGAATTTGCCTTGATCGACCTAGGGGTGCTCAGTCCGCATTTCGAGGCCGGTAACTGGGAGCAAGAGGGGATCGATCAGCGTCTGCTGGACGAAGCGTCAGCGGCGCATGGTCTGGCGGCCAGTCGTTACGGGCAGTATCGCCTGTCCCGCACTCAGCCGGACATTCCGTCCGAACCCGAGACCTGTCCCTTGCACGTGGAGTTGCGGGTACCCCACGGCACGGCGGTCGAATCGCCATTTGCCGGCATGGTCCATCAACGGTCGGCGGGCGTTCTGCAACTCGACGGCCCGCAACTGAGCCTGCGGCTGTGGGGCGTGACGCCATCGCTGCACACGGGTGCGGCACTGGTGAAAGGCCAGGTGCTGGGTGCGGTCAGCGGCCCGTTAGTGGTGCAGCTGTGCCGAGGTGCTTCGCTGGATGCGCCGCTGTTTTGCACGCCGTCCCGAGCGGCCGCCTGGCAAGCGTTGTGCCCATCCCCGGCAATGTTGTTGGGGCTGGCCTGCGATGCGGAGCAGGAGCTGGATTGGCAGGCATTGCTGGCGCGTCGCGAGGCCAGTTTCGCCCGTACCCAAAAACACTATTACGTCGACCCGCCGCGCATCGAACGTGGCTGGCGCAATCACCTGATCGACATGCAGGGTCGTTCCTATCTCGACATGCTCAACAACGTCGCGGTGCTGGGCCACGGGCATCCGCGCATGGCAGCGGTTGCAAGTCGCCAGTGGTCGCTGCTCAACACCAACTCACGCTTCAACTACGCCGCGGTTGCCGAGTTTTCCGAGCGGCTGCTGAAGCTGTCGCCGGACGCCATGGACCGCGTGTTTCTGGTCAACAGCGGCAGCGAGGCCAACGACCTGGCGATTCGTCTGGCGTGGGCTTATAGCGGCGGGCGCGACATGGTCAGCGTGCTGGAGGCCTATCACGGCTGGACGGTGGGCGCCGATGCGGTGTCGACCTCGATTGCCGACAATCCCCAGGCCTTGAGCAGCCGTCCCGATTGGGTGCACCCGGTGATCGCGCCGAACATCTATCGCGGCGAGTTTCGTGGCCAGGACAGTGCGCCGGATTACGTGCGCAGCGTCGAACACAACCTGGCGAAAATCGCCGAGCAGAAACGCCAGCTCGCCGGGTTTATTTGCGAACCGGTGTACGGCAATGCGGGCGGGATCTCGTTGCCGCCGGGCTATCTGAAGCAGGTCTACGCACTGGTTCGCGCCCAGGGCGGGGTGTGCATCGCCGATGAAGTGCAGGTCGGCTATGGCCGCATGGGCCGTTTCTTTTGGGGATTTGAGGAGCAGGGCGTGGTGCCGGACATCATCACCATGGCCAAGGGCATGGGCAATGGTCAGCCACTGGGTGCGGTCATCACTCGCCGGGAAATCGCCGAAGCGCTCGAGGCCGAGGGTTATTTCTTCTCGTCGGCTGGCGGCAGTCCGGTGAGTTGCCAGATCGGCATGGCAGTACTCGATGTGATGGAAGAGGAGAAACTCTGGGAGAACGCTCAGGTCGTGGGCGGGTATTTCAAACAGCGGCTTGAAGCGGTGATCGATATTCATCCGCTTGTGGGCGCGGTGCATGGCTCCGGTTTCTATTTGGGCGTGGAGCTGATCCGCAACCGCGAGACCCTGGAGCCAGCGACGCAGGAGACCACCGCCTTGTGTGATCGCCTGCGTGAACTGGGCATTTTCATGCAGCCGACGGGCGATGACCTGAACATCCTCAAAATCAAACCGCCGATGGTGACGTCGCGTCGGAGTGTGGATTTCTTTGTGGAGATGCTCTCCAAAGTCCTCAGCGAAGGCTTGTAAGCGGCACAGCCAGACCCTTGTAGGAGCTGCCAAGTGAAACGAGGCTGCGATCTTTTGATGTTGTTTTTAAAAATCAAAAGATCGCAGCCTCGTTTCACTCGGCAGCTCCTACAAAGGCACTCTAATGCCGATTGTTATCTGGGTTTAATGCTGAAATTTGTCTGATTGTGTAAATAATTGCTTTTATAGCCGATATTTATCGGCTATAAAGTCGCCACTGCCTCGGCGTGGTCGACTTCGCCTGGGCTTTTTCCTTTCTGTCCCAGGAGATGATTCATGAGCCGTATCGTTACCGTCGCCGCTACCCAGATGGCTTGTTCCTGGGACCTTGAAGCCAACATCGAGACCGCCGAGAAGCTGGTCCGTGAGGCTGCGGCCAAAGGCGCGCAAATCATCCTGATTCAGGAACTGTTCGAAGCCCCGTACTTCTGCCAGAAACCCAACCCGGACTACCTGCAACTGGCTACGACGGTCGAAGACAACGTCGCTATCAAGCACTTCCAGAAAGTCGCCAAAGAGCTGCAAGTGGTGTTGCCCATCAGCTTCTACGAATTGGCCGGCCGCGCGCGTTTCAACAGCATCGCGATCATCGATGCCGACGGCAGCAACCTCGGGATTTATCGTAAAAGCCACATCCCGGACGGCCCTGGCTATCACGAGAAGTACTACTTCAACCCGGGCGATACCGGTTTCAAAGTCTGGAATACCCGCTACGCAAAAATCGGCGTGGGCATCTGCTGGGATCAGTGGTTCCCCGAATGCGCCCGCAGCATGGCGTTGCAAGGCGCAGAGATTCTGTTCTACCCGACCGCCATCGGCAGCGAACCACACGACAAGAGCATCTCGTCCCGGGATCACTGGCAACGTGTGCAGCAAGGCCATGCCGGCGCCAACCTGATGCCGCTGATCGCCAGCAACCGCATCGGCAACGAAGAGCAGGACGGCTACGACATCACGTTTTATGGCTCGTCGTTCATTGCCAACCAGTTCGGCGAGAAGGTTCAGGAACTCAACGAAACCGAAGAGGGTGTACTGGTGCAACGTTTCGATCTCGATCAGCTGGAACACATTCGCAGTGCCTGGGGCTCCTTCCGTGACCGCCGCCCGAACCTGTATGGTGCTATCAAAACCCTCGACGGTTCTCTGGAGTCCTGATCGTCATGACCACTTTAAACAGCACGCCCCGCGCCGATGGCTTCCACATGCCAGCCGAATGGGCGCCACAAACCCAAACCTGGATGATCTGGCCGGAGCGTCCTGATAACTGGCGCCTGGGCGGCAAACCGGCGCAAGCCGCGCACGTCGCAGTGGCCAAAGCCATCGCCCGTTTCGAACCAGTGACCGTGGCGGTGTCCGCCGGCCAATACGAAAACGCCCGTGCCCGCCTCGACGTGCCCAATATTCGCGTCGTCGAGATGTCCAGCGACGATGCCTGGGTGCGGGACACCGGCCCGACGTTTGTCATCAATAACAACGGCGAAGTCCGCGGCGTGAACTGGGATTTCAACGCGTGGGGCGGTTTCGACGGCGGGCTGTATTCGCCGTGGAACCGCGACTCCCAGGTCGGCGGCAAGATCCTCGAGATCGAGCGCAGCCCGCGCTATCGCACCGAGGGCTTTGTGCTCGAAGGCGGTTCGATCCACGTGGATGGCGAAGGCACGCTGATCACCACTGAAGAATGCCTGCTCAACCGCAATCGCAATTCTCACCTGGACCGCGCAGCCATCGAAGAGGTGCTCAGCGCCAATCTGGCTGTGGATAAAATCATCTGGTTGCCGGACGGTTTGTTCAACGACGAAACCGACGGACATGTGGATAACTTCTGCTGCTACGTGCGTCCGGGTGAAGTGCTGTTGGCCTGGACCGATGATCCGCAAGACCCGAATTACCCGCGCTGCCAGGCGGCGATGAAAGTGCTGGAAAGCAGCACCGATGCCAAAGGTCGCCCGTTCACAGTGCACAAAATGCCGATCCCGGGTCCGTTGTATGCCACCGAGGAAGAATGCGCGGGTGTGGATCCGGTGGACGGTACACAGGAGCGAAATCCTACGGTTCGCCTGGCCGGTTCCTACGTGAATTTCCTGATCGTCAATGGCGGCATCATCGCGCCGAGCTTCGACGATCCATTGGATGGTCCGGCCAAGGAAATCTTGCAGAACCTGTTCCCGCAACATGAAGTTGTCATGGTGCCGGGTCGTGAACTGTTACTGGGCGGCGGCAACATTCACTGCCTTACCCAACAACAGCCGGCGCCGCACAAAGAGTGAGTGCAGTTGTAACAGGTTGAGTTGGTTCAGAAAAAATTCTGACCCACGGTTTTCCCCTCGTACTTTACGAGAAGCCCGCGATCCATCAGGACCGCGGGCTTTTTTGTATCCGCATATCGACAACCCGGACAGATTGGCACAGCTCTTGTATCGGTCATGGCGTTAAACAGGGAGGGGAGAACTGTGCTGTTCTGTCATAAAACTTGGATAAGTTAGCCGCTCACACACCCAGGAGAGAGCGAGGAAATGAACGCCGAAGTGAATGTAGTGAGCGAGCAGGCGTTGCATCCCCTGGCAGTCAATAACGAATCGCTCCAGATCCTGGCGCACTGGTTGAAATCCAATGGAACGCGTCAGATCAGGGAACCTGATCCGCGCCGGATGATGATCGAGCGCTACCCCGCTGGTTTGTTCAGCGAAGCGGAACTGGAAGCGTTGTGGGATGTGATGGAAGGATAAGAAGTAAAACAACGGATTGATAAAGCGCTGCCGGGATGGCGGCGCTTTTTTTCGCCCGCATTTGATGAAAAGACCCCCAAACCTGTAGGAGCTGTCGAGTGAAACGAGGCTGCGATCTTTTGATCTTAAAAAACAGAATCAAAAGATCGCAGCCTCGTTTCACTCGACAGCTCCTACAGGTTTGTGTGTGTTGTTTAGAAGCTGTACGTCCCGGTCACTACCAGGCTGCGCGGTGCTCCCGGTTGAATCTGGAACTGGCTGGTGGCCGATTCGTAATAGCCTTTGTCCGTGATGTTGTTCAGCGCTGCACGCAAATCCCAGTCCTTCTGGCGGAACCCGGCCAACGCATCCCAGCGGCCATAACCTGGCAATACCACGGTGTTGAGGTTGTCGGCGTAACGATCGCCCACCAACGTCAGGCCCGTTTCCGCATACCAGCCCATCTCCGGTTTCCAGGTCAGGAACAGACTGCCGTTGTGCTTGGCCACATCACTGATGCGTTTGCCCTCAAAGCCGTTGTTGTCCTCCTCGACCGTTGCATCCTGAATACCCACGCCCCCGCGCACATACCAGTTGCCCACGATCTTGCCCGTACCGGTCAACTCGATCCCGCGGGAGCGTTGCTTGCCGGTCAGCAGGGTGATGGTCGGGTCCAGTGGATCGCTGGTGCGCCGGTTGTACAGTTCCAGTTCGTAAATCGCCAACGTGGTGCTCAGGCGATCGTCGAGCCAATCGCTTTTCACCCCGATTTCTTTCTGCTTGGTCAGCTCCGGGCTCAGGTCGTTGCTGTTGCCGGCAGCCCCAGGCGTGATCCCGATCAAGCCACCGCCGACAGGCGAGAAGGTCTTGGTCCAGGAGGCGTAGAAGGAGTGATTCTGCAACGGTGTCCAGACCACGCCGACACGGGGGCTGGTGCTGTGGCTGTCACGGTCTTCGGAAATATTGCGTATCTGGTTGGTCGACTCGATGTCGAAGGTGTCGTAGCGCAGACCGGCCAGGACTTGCCATTGATCGTTCAAGCGCAGTTGATCCTGAACATAGACCGCGCGGCTTTCCACTTCCGTGTGGTTGTTGCTCGCCACCTGCATGCGTCCGGTGTGGCGCAAATCCCGATTGGGGTTGTACAAATCCACAGACGGCACCGGTGAGCTGCCTGGTCCCGAAGTGGCGGCGTTATACAGCGTCGGGTCGCGGCGCTGGCTGCCGATTTCGATACCGGTCAGCAGGCGATGCTCCAGGCCGAAGGTGTCGAAACCACCTTCCATCTCGACGTTGTTGAAGACGTTGCGAGTGGTCAGGTCCTGCTGCCAGTGCTGGCGCAGAACCTGGTTGGTCGTCGGGTTGAATCCGGTCTGGTAGGTGTTATCGAAATCACTGTTGAGCTTGAACACGCCCAAGGTGTGACGCAGTTGCCAGTTATCGCTGAGTTCATAGCTGAGTTTCGAACGCAGTGATTGCGACTTGTCGTCGATGAAATCGTGATCGTTGCCGTAGGTCGTGTCACGCCCCACATCCGCCGGGCGCCCGTTCACACCGGGAATACCGCGATCCGGGGTGCGGTTGTAGCGGCTGTATTCGTACTGCACCAGCCAGTTCAGGTCCGGCGTGAGCTGCCAGCTCATCGACGGCGCGAACAGTTGACGGTTGCCGCTGACACCATCGCGGAAGCTGTTTTCATCCATGTTGCCCATGTTCAGGCGCAGGCTGATGTTCTCGCTCGGGTCGGTGCTCAAATCGGCATACAGGCTGCGCAAATCTTCGCTACCGCCTTGGGCTTCAATGGATGAGCGACGACCAAATTCCGGTAGCTTGCTGACGCGGTTGACGATCCCGCCCTGGCTGCCTCGGCCATACAAAACGGCTGCGGGGCCCTTGAGGACTTCAATGCGCTCAATGTTGTGCAAGTCGCGCACGTACTGACTGTCGTCACGAATACCGTCGAGATAAAAGTCGTTGCTGGCGTCAAACCCACGGATTCGCAGGCTATCGAAGCGTGTGTCGGCGCCGCTGCTGACGTTCGGCATACCGCTGAGTGCCGTGCCCAAATCGTTGGTGCCGTAATCCATTACGTTCGAGGTTTTGACCGAATCGATGGCTTGCGGCACATAGCGAACCGGCGTCGCTGTGCGAGTGGCGGTACTGGTTTCTTTCACGCGCGGATCGTCGGCTTCCGCTTCGGCGCTGATCGACGTTGCCGGCAATGTGGTGGGCGCAGCATAGGAAAAACCGGCAGAAAGCACAGCAGAGAGCCCAAAACTGAAGGGCACAAGACGAAATGGGGCAGGCATTTGAAGGGGCGCGTCCGTAGGGGTTGTAGGATGTTTCTTGTGAAGGGCGCGAATGATAATGCTTGCTATTTACTTCCGTTAATTATTCCTGAAAAGTACCTCGCTTTGATTGTTTCTAATCATGTCAAAATCGATACGCAGATGATTCGTTAGATTTTTTTCGCCTATTTACAGACGATTCTTGAAATTGACACATTGTTAAGCGCGCGGATAGGATTCGCCCCAACGCCTGTGGCCAACCGCCATGACTCACAAAATAATAAAAGGCCCGCCTCGATTTCTCGTGGGCGGGCCTTTTTATTTTGCGGTGAAAAAAGAGCGCAATAGCGCCGTTTCAACCGTCCGGCACAGCGCGTATCAACCGGTAATAAGGAAAAGAACAAAATGTTGAATAAGCGAATCAGCCTGATCGCTCTGGGGATGTTGAGTGCTACACAGGCCATGGCTAACGACCAGGCCGAATCCAAGGGTTTTGTTGAAGACAGCAGCCTCAAAGTGCTGTTGCGCAACGCCTACATCAATCGTGATTACAAAGACGGCAACCCGGACAAAGCCGAGTGGGGCCAAGCGGCCATCGGTACGTTCTCGTCCGGCTTCACCCAAGGCACCGTCGGTGTGGGTGTGGACGCCTTTGGCCTGTACGCACTGCGTCTGGATGGCGGCAAAGGCCGCAGCGGCGCCGGTGGTATCGATTTCTTCAAACAGGGTGACAGCGGCAACGCGGCTGATGACCTGTCGAAGGGCGGCGCAGCGGTCAAATTCCGTCTGTCCAGCACCACGCTGACCTACGGCGACCAGATGCCGGCCCTGCCGGTTCTGAACTACGACAACTCCCGCCTGCTGCCAGAAAGCTACACCGGCACCCTGATCACCTCCAAGGAGATCAAAGGCCTGGAGCTGAACGCCGGTCGCTTCACCGCTGAATCGCGCAAAAGCGCTGAAGGCCGTGACAGTGGTGGCTTGAAGTCGATCAATGTATTGGGCGGTAGCTACCAGTTCACCGAACAATTCAAAGCGGCCGTTTACGCGTCCGACGTTGAAGACGTGTTGAAGAAACAGTACCTCAACGCCAACTACGTGTTCCCGATCGATAAAGATCAGTCCCTGACCCTGGACTTCAACGGCTACCGCACCAAGCTGGATGATTCCTACGTCCGCGAAAGCGGCGCCACCGGCGACGACAACAAGATCTGGAGCCTGGCAGCTACCTTCGCCACCGGCCCGCACTCGTTCACCCTCGCTCACCAGCGCAGCACCGGCGACAGCAACCTGGGTTATGCCTACGGCGGCTATCAGAAGGATCAAGGTCGCGTCGGCGATGGCGGCAACACCATCTACCTGGCGAACTCCTACTGGTCCGACTTCAACGCTGAAGACGAACGCAGCTGGCAGCTGGGCTACGGCCTCGATTTCGGCAGCTTCGGCGTGCCTGGCCTGAGCTACAACTTTGCCTACGTGCGTGGCGACAACATCACCACTTCCACCAGTGAAGGCGGTACCGAGCGCGAAATCTTCAACCAGTTCAAATACGTCGTACAAAGCGGCCCGGCCAAAGACCTCAGCGTGAAACTGCGCAGCTCGATCCTGCGTGTTTCGCAGAAATCGAGTGAGTACAACGTCAGCGGTAACGAAGTGCGTGTGTTCGTGGATTACCCGATCAACATCTTCTGATGCTGATTTGAGTTTTTCAGCTTGAAGAAAACCCCGACTGGCTCGGGGTTTTTTGTTTCATGGCGCTCCATTGTCGTTTGAATGTGTCATGTCGCCGAAATCGCATTTCGAGAACATGTGTTGCGAACATGTCGTCCGCAACGACACGTCGATGGAACGCACGCCTGATGTCGAGGGCTTTGTTATAAAAACGCATCTTGAAAACTATTCCTGGCGCTTTTGCGCCTGGATCATCATGACGGGCTTTTCGTACCGGGCAATGTAGCCCTTTAGTTGTTCCAGCCGCTGATCAAGCGCGAGCAGAAGTCGGCTACGCGTCGTCAACACCTCGTTCTTATTGAAGAACCCGGGCTCAACCGTATAAAGGTTGAACATCTGGTTGATCTGCGCCGGGGAAAAGATGATGTGGTACTGGTCAGCGTTGTGGTTGTAGAGCGAGACCATTTGCCCGGTATCGTTATCAGCCGGCCGCATGAAGAGCATTGAAATCATCTGGCCTTCGCGGATGCGAACGTTCTTGTCGGCGAATTGAAAGCAGGACTCTTTACCGTCTTGCAGCCTGACCCAAAACTCGTGTTCTTCGACATTACGGCTACTGACGTAAGACGACGATGAACCGCCGCCCACATAACCGCTGCCATTGCTGATGTACCCACCACCAGAACTATGAGAGTGACCGGCATGCAAATGCACCTGGTTGCGCTTTTGGCTGTCCAGCACTTCACCGGTGATGATGAAAAAGTTGAACTGACGCCCGTAGTGGTTGAAGGGTTCATCGATGAACAGTTCATCCTCGGGAGACAGGCTGATGTCATACATCGTGCGGATCATTTCATCACGTGCGGCTTTGTCGTTCTTTGCTTGCACCTGAAGTTCGGCCCGACGGATCTTGGCGTCTTCGATCGCCTTCAGGGCTTGAGCCTTAACGATCGGCGTTTTTTCCTGAGCGTAGGCAGCGGCTTTCTCGCCAGCCTCTTTCAACACCGGCGCGGCCTTCTGACCGGCTTCAATCGCCAGGTCCTTGGCTTTGTTCAGGGCCTGTGCGGCCTTGGAGGCCAGTTCAGGGTTGGCATCTATGGCTTTTTGCTTCAGGTCGCCCCAGAGACTCATGTTCGCTCCTTATTACTCACCCATGAAAAGGCCGCCCTCTGGACGTAATGCTTTTCACCTAATCGAAACACTGTACCTGTACCTGTACCTGTGGCGAGGGAGCTTGCTCCCGTTGGGCTGCGCAGCAGTCCCCCGCTTTTCACGTAAAAGCGTAGGGCCGCTGCGCGCCCCAGCGGGAGCAAGCTCCCTCGCCACAGGGTTTCATCCAGTTCGAAATTGCTTAAGTGAACAGCCTTAAGCCCTCGGGCGGCCCATCAATCACTCGACTGCGATGGTCAACTCAGGGTTGCCGAACCCCTTGAGTTGCGCGTTCGACTTCTCAAAATAGAGACGCCAGAAACCTTCCAGGTTCTGGATCATCTTGCCGCTGCGGTAGCCGTTCTTGATTTGGGTCGGCACGAATGCCGCCCCGTGAACGTAGACCCGAGCGCCGGAGAAATCGGCCAGCAGGTTCTGCTTTTCGACCTTGGCCAGTTCGACGCCAGGGTTGATTTCACGTATGCCGTTGTTGGTGTAGAAGCTGCCGAAATCGCTGTATTCCAGCATGTCGGACATCAGCAAAATGACCTGCTCGTTCACACCCTCAGCCGTCTTGATGTCATCACCGATCGACTTCAGGCTGAACAGGATTTCACTGCGGGGAATGTCCGAACTCGATTTACCCATCGCACTTGAAAAGGCTTTTCCGAACCGCTGAAACAGTGCCGCGGACTGGCCTTTCAAGCACCCGTCGAACTTACGGCTGGCCATCATCGGCACATCGCCCAGGACCGCAGGGTCGATGGGTTTCTCAAGTTCGCCAGCGAATTGCAGGCGCGTGTAGTGGCCTTCCAGATAAGCGCTGAAAGAGTACAGGCGCAGCTTGTCACCCGGTTGCATGAAGCGCTTGATGTGGCCCCAGGCGGTCTTTTGCAGGTCGGGGGTCAAGGGTGTTGTCTGGTCCACGACGACGGTCAGCATGCGGCCGGAGGGCGCGCTGCGAAACGCTTCGATCTTGGCTTGGGCATAGCAGCTCGGCACGTCATTGCGCTCCGCTGCCATGAGGGCAGCGGGGGCAAATGCCAGAGCCAGGATCAGGCTCTTGAACTTCATCAGGCCTCCGACTTATCGAGCAGCTGGAGTTTGCGGGCACGGCGGATGATCGCAGCGTCCACGCCTTTTTTGCCGGCAACGTAGTCGATGTCGTCCTCTTCGTAACCGGTCAGATCACCGAAGGCGTTGTGATCGAAGGCGGCTGCCTGGGTCGGGGCGACGATTGGTGCTGGAGCTGGAGCTGGAGCTGGAGCTGGCGCCGGCACTGGAGCCAGAGCTGGCTCAACGGCAACGGCCACTTCGATGACGGATGCTTCGACCCGTGTCACGACAGGTGCTGGTGCTGGTGCAGCCGTCGGTTTGGTGTGGAAGATGCTCAGGCTGGCGAACTGCGTTTTGAAATCGGCCAGCGTAGGGTCGTTGGTGTCGATTTGATTAAAGCGCGGGGTGGCGACCGAGATCAGTTCGTTGATCTTGGCGTTGTCGCCCGCTTCAATGGCGGCAGACAGGTCGGCCATGAGTTTCTTGAAGTAAGTCTCGATGACGTCGCGGCTCTTTTTGCCCCTGGCTTTGTTGTCTTCCTGAGCGATGTACGATTCGAAGGTTCGGTTCAGCAAATCCGAACGCAACGCATCCAGATCATTGCCGCCAACCCGGAATACTTTCATCTGCAAACCTTGAAGCATGCCCAAGGACGCTTGTGCATCGTTGGCCACATCGCGCGCCTTGCTGGCGTGGTAGCGCATGAAGTCGTCGGCGCTGGAGAACTTGTGTGTCCGTTCCCAGGCTTTGCGTGAATGTGTGCCGGCAAAACCGAAGATGAACGCCAGGTAGGTCGAGCTCGCCTGGATGAAGATAAACAGGCCACTCAATACAGCGAAGGTCACGAGGGATGCGCGGTGCAACGCATCGATCTGATCCTGGGCCGATTTGCCGGCAGCACTGTCGGACATGGCTTGCATGTCATCGGGAATCGGTACGCCGTCCGCTGCCGGGAAGTCGTCAGCCGACTGGACCTGCGCAGGCGGGTTGGCGATCAGGTCAGACTCTTGGGCGTTGAGTGTTTCGGTTCGGACCCAGAACGCAGCGACTGCCAAACCAACGATGAAAATGCCATAGCCAATCAGCATGGTGTAACGCTTGGCCGGCATGTCGCCGTTTTTATTCACTTTCATGCGGTTCAGCAACTGCTGATAAGGCGCATCACCGTCATCGTCATTGGTGTTGTCGATGGTGATGATGTGAGTGCTGATCATGTCGCCGCCCGAACCATTACGGCGCAGGTTTTCGTACGACATGATGTTATCGACCATGTGGTTTTTGTAGAGCGCGCGCCCGGCGAATTCGGACAGGAACAAACCAATAATCGAGATCACCAGACCGATCGCGAAAGCACCCGCCAATGCGGTGTTCGGAGTGGCCAGCGTCAGGGCGAAAGGTGCCAGTGCGAAACCGAACGCCGTGGCCTCGATCAGCATCAACACAATAATCAGTGCCCAAAGGCCCAGGCCTTTTTCCCGGCGATCCGCTTCCTGGACCTTGCCGAGGTAATTCTGACAGCGCCGGAAGTTGGCTTCCGAAGGTTGGTGGTCCCGGTAGTACTTGTCGTAGAACGAGCACAATTCACGTTCGGACGAAAGAAAACCGATAGGCCGGGTGTTGTTTTCACTTGGCTTTTCTTTTTCGCCAGGATGCTTGACCCAGTGTCTGATTCGGCCAAATACCGGCAGTCGAATACGGACTTTCATCAACCAGTATTTAAAGGACGACCAGTAAACAATCACCGGGATTGAAAGCAGGACGGTAAAGACCACCGGGATGATCACGTACCAGTACGCCGTGAAAAACGAGCGGAAAATTTCGAGCATTGTGTGTACCTCTTGGCTTAACGGCGCTTGGGTGTGAACTGAGCGACGTAAGCGTCACCCTGTTTCGGGTAATAAATTTCGCCTGCGACGGCGCTACCAGCGCGCTTGTCGAAAACGATGTCCATGCACGTCACCGGCGACTTGTTCTGGTCGACAGCAAACACGCGGTACAAGATCTGGGTCTCACCTTCGTAGGTATTAGCGACAGCGGTGTAGGCCTGGCTTTGCTTCTTCTGCGGTGTGGCGTAGTCGGTGATGAACTGCATTTTTGGCGCTTGAGCGACTTTGGCGTCAT
Organism: Pseudomonas sp. MDV22-iso1; assembly: GCF_058145095.1. Classification (NCBI taxonomy): domain Bacteria; kingdom Pseudomonadati; phylum Pseudomonadota; class Gammaproteobacteria; order Pseudomonadales; family Pseudomonadaceae; genus Pseudomonas; species Pseudomonas sp. MDV22-iso1. The sequence continues at coordinate 65,979 of NZ_JBYVMF010000009.1, read as the reverse complement.
CACGCAACACAGCGATCGGGCCGACGGTGACGGAGTGCCCGTTAACCGCAGTGGCCCACGGCTTGCCGGTCAGGCCTGGAAAGAACTCGTTGGTGGCGAACTCGTTCAGCGGCTTGTCATCGGCCAGGCTCTTCACTTGGCCCTCGATGCGGGGCAGATCAGCAACACACGAGCTCAACGGCGCCGCAGCGTTAGCCGTACCGATCAGCGCGAACGGTGAGCTTTTCGGAGTAATCCCCATCGCCAGAACCGAGCGCGTGGTGGTCACAGCACTGCCGCCGAAGTCGACACCACCCTTGCCGTCCAGTGGAACAGCGGGCGATGTAATGGACGCAGGTGTTTTTGTTTCAGGGGCCTGAGCAACCGGTTCCTGTGCGTCTACCGCAGGTTTCTTGCTGGCGACGATCACAGGCTTCTTGGTCGCTGGCGCTTTAGCCACCGCAGGTTTGACTGAGGTCACCGGGGCTGTGCCGTGAGCCAGGTACTTGGCGTTGCTGCGCTCACTGCGGACGCGCTCGACCAGCAGTTTTTCGTTGTCGACTTCGACAAACTCGACACGACGGTTCTCGGTACGACCTTGTTCCGTGGCGTTGCTGGCAAGCGGGCGGGACGCACCGGCGCCCTGGTAATAGATGTCCTGACGAGCGATGCCCGCATCGGCCAGGATCTGGCCCACTGCACGAGCGCGTTGCTCGGAGAGTTTCTGGTTGAATTCAGCAGCACCTGTCGCGTCGGTATGCCCAACCACCAGGATTTTCTTCAGCGCTTTAGGCGTTTGTGGCGCTGAGCCTGGTTGCTTGTCGGCTAACGTGGCAGCCAGACGAGTCAGTTTCCGCCGGCCATCAGGTGTCAGCTCGGCTGACCCCACGGCAAACATTTCGGAAGACTGCACCTGCGCTTCAACACCGACTGCTTGCATGCTCGGCGCGGCAGTAGGCGTGGCGGCGACGTCGGCATTCAACTCGTTGACCTGCATCACCAGGCCTTCTTCTTTCGCCACAGCCTGCAGCTTCTGCACGCGATCGCGGTACAGCAACGCAACGCCACAACCCGCACCTGCGCCGATCAACGCGCCTTTGGCATAGGCGTTGGCGTCACCTTTGCTCAAACCAGCAACGGCCACACCCAACACGGCACCGACAGCGCCACCGGCAACACATGCACTCGTCCCCGAGGACTGACCCATGTAGTTATCGACGTGCGCGCAACCACTAAGGCCAACAGCAATCGCAACGGCGAGCGCAGTGGGTCTCAAGACACGATTCAAAAGCATCTGGCAACTTCCATGGATTTACAGGCAAGCAGAAGCCCGAGCGGTGTGCGATTAGCACGGCTCCAGGCGCAGGAATGAGATTTTTTGCGAGGCGAAAGCCCATGTCGGGAATATCCATATAAGTACAGGCATGACGCCGTGACACATCCGTGTCTTTTGGTGTCGCTTAGCGTGCGACGTATCGGGTGGAGCGGGGAAGGCCTTTGGGTGGGGCGAGGCTTCCTTGGGCATGATACTTCGGAATGGGGTGGTGATGGCACTGTGATATGCAGAAAAGCGGTGGAACTGTTCTGTGAATGCGTGGGGGAGAGGTGATGCGGTTCGGCATGCTGGGGCAAGCGTGGGGCCGAAACTGTGAAGCCCTCGTCGTTTTGCGAGGGCTTCGTTTTTGTAGGGTTGAAAAGAGAGCCGTCGCTTTTGTTTGCTGCGTTTTAATCAATAGGGTCGAGTTGGTCGAGCGCTCGATTCACTGAGAGTTCTGCAACCATCAGGATCTGGTGAACACCCAGCAGAGAGTTGCGACTTGTCCCGGTCTCACGGTCTGCAACATCCATGGTGATGACGCTGGCGGATGCCAGGGACTCGCTCACACGTCCTAAAAGGGTTTGGACGTCGATATCCGGGTTGACGGTGAACAGAGTAGAAGGTGTGCGCGGGGTGGCTTTGATATTGGCGACGCAGGAGTGTCGTTCATTGCAATCGCAGTAAGGGGCTTGTTCGAGCGTTTCAGATTTGGGGTTTTCGGGCTCGGAGGCGTTGCTGGTATTCGGGGGATCGGGGGTTACTTTCATAGTCGATATTCCAGATCGGGTGCCAACCTATCCGCTGCTAACGAATAGGGTGGCAGCTGCACGCAGGTTAGCAGACCGGGGAATATCGCAAAGCCGGCGCGCCCGAAGACGCCCTACGTACAGCCACCATCAAACAGCAGGCATGGAAAATACCTGTGGTGTGGATGCACGTGCAGCGATAAACCGCGAGCTGCTAAACCCGACCACTGATGAGCAGCGGCAGGTCAACGATAGAACTCGGGGTATAGCCGCACAAGCCGGCGGATTCTGGAGTAACCGTAAGCAATGCCGCAAGGTTTTGTAGCTTTCTGGAAGTGACGGGTGACGGGATTAAACAAACTGCGCTAATCGCGCGGTAGATATGTCATTTGAGAAATTCGGCGAACATTTCTGGCAACTAATAAAGAAACTTCCTACGTTTTTTGATTTTCCAGATTATGGATTGAGTGTCGCGTTTTAATCTCTGCGTAAGCGTTCCGGGAACACACCTTCCAAAGCCGCTCCTATAGCACTCGCGTTACTCGTGACTATCCAGAACAAATGTATTGCCCCCAACTCTCTGTTTCCCCACAAACAGGTTGTGTACGTTGGATGCACTGCAACCCCATGAGGACGCCCCCATGCTCAATCGTTTGATATTGCCTTTTGCTTTGCTCTTCACCGTCAGTGCTGCCCAGGCCGCGGATGCCGAAAAGTGGTACCCGTCGAAATACGGAGCCAATGATGAAATCGGCGCGCTTAACCTGCTGAACGCCGACTCGGTGCTTAACGCCGCCAAATTGATCAAGACCGGCAAGACTTATCCGCTGGCCGTACCCATTGACAAGACTCTCCCTGCCTTCCGCCATCGCAGTTTCAACCTGACTAACGTCCAGCCGGGCGAGGCGGGCGGCACGACAATGGGTCCGAACAAATTCACCTTCAATGATGAACTGGTGGTGGGCTGGACAGGCGTTGGCACCCAGCTCAACGGCATCGGCCATATAGGCATCGACTACGTCTATTACAACGGCAATCGCGCCGCCGATTTCGTGACCGTAGAAGGCGTGACAAAACTCGGCATCGAGAAGGTCCCGCCCATCGTTACACGTGGCGTGGTGCTGGATATGACCGCCGTGTACGGCACGCCAATCGTGCCGGAGAAAACCGAATTCACCGTTGCCGACATCCAGAAAGCGCTCGACCTGCAAGGCATTACCATCCAGAAAGGCGATGTGGTGTTGTTCAACACCGGCTGGCTGGAACTGCTGGGCAAGGACAACAAAAAATTCCTCGCCGTAGAGCCGGGCATCGGCATGGCAGCCGCCAAATGGCTGGTGGATAAGCAGATCGTCGCGTTCGGTGGTGACACTTGGGCCTCAGAAATCTACCCGGCCAAAGACGGCCAGGAATTCCCGGTGAACCAGTACATGCTGGCCAAGAACGGCATCTACAACCTGGAACTCATCGACAGCCGCGCGCTGGTGAAAGACAAGGTTTGGGAGTTCATGTTTGTCCTCGGCCAGCCACTGTACAAGGGTTCGACCCAGGTCAACATTAACCCGGTCGCCATTCACTGACAGACCGTACGCCAGGGGATGACGGAAAAGGGGACGGATCTATTTTCGTATAAAAAATCGGGTGTCTGCGCGCGGCGATGCTAGCTTTGAACACAACATTTACCCGCTGATGCTTCGGTATCAATCCAGTACCCACCCCAAGGAAAAAGCCGTAATGGATCTACACCAAGAGTTTGAGAGCAGCAAATTCTTCCACCGCGCCCGTATCGATCGACGCGCCGCCGATGCTTTGGTGGGTTTGGCCGCCGGGATTACGGCTGACGGTACTGTAAACACCGCCGAAGCCTTGTTCCTGAAGCAATGGCTGGAAAACAATCTCGCGTATCTGGACGATCCGGTCATCAACCTGCTGTATTCGCGATTGGCGTGCATGCTTCAGGATGATGCTCTAGACAAGGACGAGGCCCTTGAGCTGCTCAACATTCTGCGGGGCTTTTCTGGAGTGAGCATTGAGAGACCGAAGGTTGGTGGAGCTGTTGCCGTTGCACCTACAGACCTTCCGTTCAACTCCCCAATCCCCGATTTGGTGTGGGACAGCCGGGTGTTTGTCTTCACGGGCGTCATGGCCTATGGGCCGCGTAAGGATTGTCAGGCGCTGGTCGAGGAGCGAGGTGGTTTGATTGGGGGAGGTGTGAGTAAGAAGGTGTATTACCTGGTGGTGGGTAGCGTGGGTAATGAGCAGTGGCGCCATAGCACTTACGGGACGAAGATCATGAAGGCTGTGGAGTTACGGGAGGCGGGGGCTTCGATTGCCATTGTGGGTGAGGATCATTGGCAAAAGGTGCTGTTTGGTTGAGGTTGGTTTGTTCCAGGTGTCTTGGGTAGGGTAAACCAGTGTTTTGGTCGGCAGATTGGCGGTGGGTTTGATGGCCTCATCGCGAGCAGGCTCACTCCTACAGGGGCGAGTGGGTGGATAGAAATTGATATTCCAGAAACAACAAAGCCCCTGCATTTCTGCAGGGGCTTCGTTTTGTATGGTGCCGGCACCAGGAGTCGAACCCGGGACCTACTGATTACAAGTCAGTTGCTCTACCAACTGAGCTATACCGGCGTGTTGGGCGACGATTATAGCGATTGGATTGGTTCTGTAAACCCCTGAATTCAGACTATTTTTGCGCATGCATCGGATCAGGCGCGCAGCAGTGCATTCTTGAGTTTATGCAGTGCTTTCCAGGTGCGGCTGTTTTGGATGGCGTGCAGTTGCGCTTCGGCCTGTTCGGCGCGTGCCAGAGCGGCGGCGAGGTGGTGTTCGGCGTCGCTGACGGGGTGGCTGAATTTGTGGCCGCGGCATAACTGGAAGTTGTCCAGGTTGCAGGGCGGGATATCGAAAGCGGGTTTGAGGTTCAGGTGTTCGTCGGCCAGGTAGTAGGTGTTGATGCCGTCGAACAGGATGGCGTGGTAGCCGGCGTCGGTGACGAGGGTTTCCCAGGTCTGGTTTCGCTCCCAGGGCGTTTCGATGAGGATGATCCACGGTCGCCATTGGGTGAAGTCCATGCCGCGCAGGACGGTTTCTTCGTGGCCTTCGACGTCTATTTTCAAAAAGTGGATCGGTCGGCCGTGTGCGTGTTCTTCGCAAATGGACGACAGCGTGCGGCATTTCACAGTGTGGGTTCGAACGTCCATGCCGGCATCTTTGTGCAGTTGCGCCATGGCCGGTTCCAGGGTCGACAGGCCGGTGCCGGCGATGCCGTAGAAGGTCAGGTCTTGTGCGTTTTCACCGGCGACGCATTGCAGGTTGATGTCTTTGGGGCGCTGTTCGCAAAGGGCTTCGTAGTAATTGGGCATTGGCTCGACATTGATGCCGGTCCAGCCATTGTCGTAGAAGGCTTTGGTCACAGAGTCATGGGCAGGGTCATTGGCGCCGATGTCGATGTAGAAGCCGTTCTCTAAGTTTCTGAGCGCGCGCCACAGGCGAATGTCTTCGAAATTCTGTGCGTAGGAAATAAACGTCACTGTCGCCTCCTGCCAGTTGGTTTTCTTGTTTTTTGGCTGCGATGTAGGCGCCTGGTTGCTTGTATAGCAAGGGGAGCGGGTAGGCGCAATTTCCTGTTGATGAGGTCCTGTTTTCGGCGGTTATGTCCTTTTCAGCAATTGCTTATGCACAACTGGCTTGTCCCGTGCCGGTGCTCATTACTGTTTTTGTGGACCCGTTCTCATTTGATCGCAAATGACTGTTTTACGGGTTTTTTATTCGTGTGTACGAAAATTGTACAGTGGTGTTTCAACCCCGAAACAGCCGTAGATATTGGATCCACGAATATTCCATCAACAGAGTTATCCACAGGCTGCGCAGGTTAAGAGCGTTCACCGAGCAACAGGAAGTTACGCGGCGTGAGGGCGCTTTCGCAGAAGGTTCCGAGCCTGACGGAGTAGCCCTGCTCGAAAAGGAAAAGTGCCCGATCGAGTACCAGCCAAAGCTCCAGTGGCCGCCGGAAAAGTCCGCGCAAGAGCTCCAGATTGCGCACGTGGGCCAGGCGCTGCCAGCCGGCGGCTTCCAGGGCGGACCAGTCCTGATCGCCGATTGTGGATAACTCCTTTAAGGCGGCCAAATGATGGCAGTACTCAGGGAAGGATTTATCCAGCCATGCAGCAGGCAGCGAGGGAGTGGGCAGGTATTCATCAATGCCGCGCAGTTGCCGTTGCAGCAGGTCGAAGGCCAGACGGCGAGCCATGGATGTGTCGCGCTGGCGGCGCACGCGCGCGCCAGCGGTAACGGTTTCGCTGGCGGGCAGTGACAGGTCGTCGAGGGAGAGCCGCAGGCTGGATTGGCTGGCCGCCGAGGACATTGCCTTGTAAGTCGGAAGGTTGATCCGGTTATAGCAGCACGGTGCAACGGCCAATTGTTTGCAGCCCACCGCGCTGGCGAGCTGGATCAGTCGGACGTGCAGATCGCCGCAGGCGTGTAGCGCAACGGGTGTGTGGGACCGATCAAGTAGAGACGCGGTATCAGGGTCGAGTACATCGCGTTCAACGTGCAGCGCATGCAGTTGATGACGCTGGCTGAGTGCCTGGCCGCTGATGACCAGTGCCGGGTCGTATTCCAGGCAGGTGAGTTGTTGCCCGGCTTGCAGCAGGCGTCGTCCCAGATGCCCTTTGCCTGAGCACCAGTCCAGCCAATGTGTGGGCGTTTGCGCGAACGTTAATCGACTGGCGAACGCCTCGATTTGCTGCCATTTACGCCCCGGTACATCGACGTTCAGCCGATGCCCGGCCTCTGCCAATGCTCGAGCCGGAAATTCGGCCACGGCGCTCAGTTCCAGTGACTTCGCGGCTAACGAGGCGAACGGTTCGGGGGCATCGAGAAGAGCAGGGTGGTTGTGTGCCTGTTCCGCGTCGTCCAATGAACGCCCACGTAGCCAGCATGCGAGTTCCGGGTAGGACGTTTCCCAAGGAAGCTCAAGATGGGTAAACGGTCTGGGCTTCCATAGCGCTTGATGCTCGATCAGAAAAGCATCCAGCGCCGTGAAGCGGGCGAGTAGGTCCTCGCCCGTCAGCACTTCGCGATCAGCGCCCTTGGCAGGCATCGACGCGCAGCCAGCGCTCCAGCAGCTTGAAGCCGCGAACCAGCACGTAAGCCATCAGCAGATAGAACATGCCTGCGGCGAAGAAGATCTCCACCGGCAAGTACGTCCGGGCAATGATGGTGCGCGCCATGCCGGTCAGTTCCAGCAGGGTCACGGTGCTGGCCAGGGCGCTGGCCTTGAGCATCAGGATCACTTCGTTGCTGTAGGCCGGCAGGCCGATACGCGCCGCACGGGGCAGGATGATGTAGAACATCGCTTTGGCGCGGGACATGCCCAGCGCCCGGGCAGCTTCGATTTCACCCTTTGGAATCGCCTGGATCGAGCCGCGCAGGATCTCGGCGATGTACGCCGCCGTGTGCAGGGTCATGGTGGCGGTGGCGCACCAGAATGGATCGCGCAGGTACGGCCACATCGAGCTGTTGCGTACGGCATCGAACTGCGCCAGCCCGTAGTAGACCAGGAACAGTTGAACCAGCAGCGGCGTGCCGCGGAAAAAGAAGATGTAGGCGTAGGGAAATGCGCGCACGTACCAGTGGCGCGACGAGCGCGCGATGCCCAGCGGAATCGCCAGCAGCAACCCGGCAATGACGGCAATGGCGACCAGCTCCAGGGTCAGGGTGGCGCCTTGGGCCAGCTTCGGCAGCCACTTGATGATGACTTCCCAGTTCATTGGGTGCTCCTTGCGAAGCCGCGACTGGCGCGTCGTTCCATAAAGTGCATGCCGGTCATGGCGAGAATCGTCAGGCCCAGGTACATGAACGCAGCCACCATATAGAAGGTGAACGGTTGCTTGGACACGGTCACGCCGATTTGCGCGTGACGCATGATTTCTTCCAGGCCGATGACCGAGACCAGGGCGGTGTCTTTCATCAGGATCATGAACAGGTTGCCAAGGCCCGGCAGGGCGATGCGCCACATCTGCGGCATGATCAGCTTGGTGAAAATGCGCCATTTCGACAGGCCCAGGGCTACGCCAGCTTCGCGGTGACCTTTGGGGATTGCGAGGATCGCGCCGCGAAATACTTCCGTGGCGTAGGCGCCGAAGCACAGCCCAAGGGCAATCACACCGGCGGCGAATGCGTTGAGTTCAAGGTCGGGATTGCCGAAGAACTCGCCCAGGGCGCGCATCAGGTTGACCGTACCGAAGTAGATCAACAGCACCCAGAGCAATTCCGGGATGCCGCGCACCAGGGTCGAATAAGTACCGCCAAGCCATTGCAACGGCTTGTACGGGGAAGTCTTGGCCAAGGCGCCGAGCAGACCGAGTACCAGCCCCAGGCACAGGGCCGAGAGTGCCAGTTTCACAGTCATCAGCGCGCCAGCGGCGAGCGCCGGGCCGAATCCGTAAAGGTCGATAATCATGGATTTCTTTTCAAATCGCGGCAGGCAAGGCCGGGGACCGGCGCCGTCAGAGGGCGGCGTCGGTCCGGCAGGTCAGGATCAATAGATGCTGAACGGGAAGTACTTGTCGTTGATCTTCTTGTAGGTGCCGTCAGCCACGATTTCTTTTAGTGCGACGTTCAGTCTCTCGCGAATCGGATCGTTTTTACGCACTGCGATACCGATCTTGTCGCTTTCTTCCACCGGGTCGCCTTTGAACTCGTAACTGCGGCCGGCGTCGCTTTTCAGCCATTCGTAGTTGACGTATTTGTCAGCCAGGATGCCGTCCAGACGACCGGAGGTCAGGTCCAGGTAAGCGTTTTCCTGAGTGTCGTAGAGTTTGACTTCGACGCCTTCCATGTTGTCTTCCATCCAGGTACCGGCGAGGGTCGCACGTTGTGCGCCGATCACTTTGCCTTGCAGGGAAGCCTTGTCGGTTTTGAACTCTTTGTCTTTAGGTGCGATGAACTGCAGCTTGTTGGAGTAGTACGGGTCGGTGAAGTCGACGGCTTGCTTGCGCTCGTCGGTGATCGACATCGAGGAGATCAGGAAGTCGAACTTCTTGGCGTTCAGGGCCGGGATGATGCCGTCCCAATCGGACGTGACCACGGTGCAATCGACTTTCATCTTGGCGCACAGGGCGTCGCCGATTTCCTTGTCGAAGCCGACAACGTTGCCGCTGGCATCTTTGTTGTTGAACGGCGGGTAGGCCGCTTCGATGCCCATCTTCAGGGTTTCGGCCATGGCACCGGCGCTGAACGCCAGGGTGACGGCGGCAGCCAGGAAGACCTTTTTGTAGTTCTGCATGCGGGTAGCTCCGTTAGCGGTTGCTGGACATGAATTGTTTGCAGCGCGCCGAAAGCGGGTTTTCGAACACCTGCTGTGGCGATCCTTGCTCTTCTACCAGGCCTTGGTGAAGGAACACCACTTCGCTGGACACCTGACGGGCGAAGCCCATTTCGTGGGTAACCAGCAACATGGTGCGGCCTTCCTCGGCCAATGCGCGGATGACATTAAGTACTTCCTGGACCATTTCCGGGTCAAGGGCGGAGGTGGGTTCGTCGAACAGAATCACCTTGGGTTGCATCGCCAGCGTGCGGGCAATTGCCGCGCGCTGCTGCTGTCCGCCGGACAGTTCTGCCGGGTAGGCGTGGCGCTTTTCGGCGATGCCGACCTTGGCCAGCAGGGCTTCGGCGACTTCGATGGCCTCGGCTTTACTCTGGCCAAGCACGCGGCGTGGGGCTTCGATGATGTTGTCGAGCACGCTCATGTGCGGCCAGAGATTAAAGTTTTGAAACACAAAACCAATCTCGCTGCGCAGGCGGTTGATCTGCTTGCCGTCAGCGGCAACCAGTTCTCCGTTCTTGGCGGCTTTGAGCTTGAGTTCTTCGCCGGCCACCAGGATCTGTCCCTGATGCGGGTTTTCCAGCAGGTTGATGCAACGCAGGAACGTGGACTTGCCGGAACCGGAGGAACCGAGGATCGAGATCACATCGCCGTCGCGGGCGGTCAGCGAGATACCTTTAAGCACCTCCAGCGAACCGTAGCGTTTGTGCAAGTTGCGGATTTCAAGCGCGGGCGCGGCCTCAGCCATGTGCGTTCCTCATAGTGTGTTGCTCCTGCTGTTGGCGGCCTTCCTGGCGAGGCGGCCAAGCTAGCATAGCGTCTGAATGGCAGCCAACAGCGCTACGGGCGGTAAACGGATGTCGTGTGGCAGGTTGTCGCATCGGTACAGCAGACTGTCGCGCTGCTATCAACCGAACAGCCGTTTGAACACGGCCTGTCGATAAAAAACGCGGTAGCTGTCCCAAAAAAGGGCGCGATGTTGCCAGCTTTGGCGGGGTGTTGGAAGCGTTGATCGGACAAACGTTCCTGATCTGCACTTTTATCGTGCGCCCAGCATTTTTTTAGTGTGTTTCTGGTGCGCCGATTCGTTTCTAAAGTGAGTCGGTGGGTAACGTTCTGGCGAATTGCCATTAATCTCAATAACTTGCGATGACTGTCCGGTCACTCCACAGGGCCCGTGGTTGAAGACTTTGTTACATTTTGGCGCAATTATTGCGTGCAGAATACGGAACGCCCTGTTGGTTTCTTTTTACGAGAAAGGAATGCCACGGCGGGGTGGACGTAATCGCTTCTCCTTACAAAGGTAGTTTCAATGAGCAGTACCCCAAGCTCCAATGGCCTCGAACAGGGGCTCAAACCGCGTCATGTGACCATGCTGTCGATCGCCGGGGTTATCGGCGCCGGGCTGTTTGTCGGTTCCGGCCACGCCATTGCTGCCGCCGGCCCTGCCGTGCTTCTGGCCTACGCCGCCGCCGGTACCTTGGTGGTGCTGGTGATGCGCATGCTCGGTGAGATGGCTGTTGCTTCGCCAGACACGGGCTCCTTCTCTACGTATGCCGATCGCGCGATCGGTCACTGGGCCGGTTTCACTATCGGCTGGCTGTACTGGTGGTTCTGGGTGTTGGTGATTCCGCTGGAAGCGAACGCTGCCGCGACGATCCTGCATGCCTGGTTCCCGAATGTGGCGATCTGGGCGTTTACGCTGGTCATCACCCTGCTGCTGACAGTGACTAACCTGTTCAGCGTGAAAAATTACGGTGAATTCGAATTCTGGTTTGCCCTGGTTAAAGTCTTGGCAATCATCGGTTTCATTGCCCTTGGTGTTGCGGCGATTTTTGGCTTTTTGCCGAATAGCCAGGTCAGCGGCGTTTCACACCTGTTCGACACTCAGGGCTTCCTGCCGAATGGCATGGGTGCGGTGCTGGGCGCGATTCTGACAACGATGTTCTCCTTCATGGGTACCGAGATCGTGACCATTGCGGCCGCGGAATCGAAGAACCCGGGTCAACAGATTTCCAAGGCCACCAATTCGGTGATCTGGCGGATCGGTTTGTTCTATCTCGTATCGATCTTCATCGTCGTGGCCCTGGTGCCTTGGAATGACCCGGTGCTGGCAGCGGTAGGTTCGTACCAGACAGTGCTTGAGCGCATGGGCATCCCGAATGCCAAGCTGATCGTCGACATCGTGGTTCTGGTTGCGGTAACCAGCTGCCTGAATTCGGCGCTGTACACCGCCTCGCGCATGATGTTCTCGTTGGGTAAACGTGGTGATGCACCGGCCATTTCCCAGCGCACCAACAAAAGTGGCACGCCGTATTGGGCCGTTATCCTGTCCACGGCAGCGGCTTTCCTGGCGGTGTTCGCCAACTACGTGGCCCCGGCTGCCGTGTTCGAATTCCTGCTGGCCAGCTCCGGCGCCATCGCACTGCTGGTTTACCTGGTGATCGCCTTTTCGCAACTGCGCATGCGCAAGCAGCGTATGGCTCGCGGCGAGAAAATTGCCTTCAGCATGTGGCTGTTTCCGGGCCTGACTTACGCGGTGATCATCTTCATCGTGGTGGCCCTCACCATCATGCCGTTCCAGGAAGCGCATCGCGTAGAGATTCTCGCCACCGGTTTCCTGAGCCTGTTGGTGGTAGCGGCCGGTTTGTTTGTGTCTCGCCGTCGCAAGCTGCAGAAACATGGCGCTGTGGTGTTGACCTGATTCGCGCCGCGTAACCTAAAACGGCCGCTGTCAGTGATGACAAGCGGCCGTTTTTGTTTGTGGCTGTTGTAAGAGCTGATCAGGGATGAACCCAATCCTCTACGCGTAGCCCTGGCACCCTTTCGAATTCCCGCAGATTGTTAGTGACGACAATGAACCCGCGTGAACGCGCATGGCCGGCAATCATGTGGTCGTAAGGCCCGATAGGTGTTCCAGCCTTCGCTAGCTCTGAGCGGATCATTCCAGTATGTGCAGCAGCCTCATTGTCGAAAGGCAAAATCTCAAGGCGAGCGGCCAAACCCTCAACTACTGCGAGGTTTTTTTCGGGAGCTGCTGATTTTTCGGCACCGTAGATCAATTCCATCAGCGTGACCGCACTGATACACAGCTGCCCATTATGGCGATTGAAGGCTTCTCTAACGATCTGGGGTTTGTTCTTGATGGTGAAGATGCAAATGTTGGTATCAAGCATGTATTTGATCATCAGAACGACTCGCGCTCCTGGTCGGTGGGTTCGTCGCGATCAGTCATAAAGTCTGCACTGGTGTTATCTCCGTCGAACCAGCTGTCCCAGGTCTCGTCGGCAGGGGTAATGATTCGAGCCCGGCCGATGGCGACTACGTTGACTCGTTTTACGTCGCTGGGCATCGCAACGGCTTTGGGAAGACGAACAGCCTGGCTTCGATTGCTCATGAAGAGCGTTGTTTGTTCCATTCCGGCCTCCTTGGATCTGCGGGTATATAGAGCCCAAGAATAGTTTTCTATTGGGATATGTCAACGGGATATACGTCGCCGCTGACAGGAGGTAACTGGTTTAATTGCCTCTCACAAAAACGGCCGCTGTCAGTGATGACGAGCGGCCGTTTTTGATTTTTAAAAAGGGTGAATTACTCGCCCTTTTCTTCCTCTGCATCCAGCGACTTGCGATAGCTGTCCAGTGCTGTGCCGAAGTCTGTGATGAACTGCGGGTCCGTCAGCCAGGCCTGGGCGGCATCGTGGTCCATGCCGTCAGCCCACATGCGATAGTCGATCAGCATGTCGGCGGCCAGGTGGGTGGCAGCCATGGCTTCGTTGTCGGCGTTTTCCATGTCGAGCAGGTCGGGATGGTCGGTGATGATGCCGGCGAGGTCGGTCAGCAGGGCCAGCAGCATGTCGTTGCGGCTGACGGCTTCTGCGTCGCGCATTTTGCTGAACATGGCCAGGGTGTATTCCGGGATCGGCTCGCCCGGTTCGTCCAGGTCATTGTCCAGGTCGTCGTCCAGCGCGGCGGGTTTTCGTCCGTGGATATTGATTTGCTTGGCTTTGATCTTGGCGCGCTTGGCGCGTTTTTGTTGCTTGTTCAGGGAGGCCATGGGAACTCAGTTCGGTGTCTGTGGGTTTTGGGCCGCGATGGCTTCGGATGCCGCCACGTAGTCAATCTGGAAATCCGGGGATTCGATCCACGCCAAGGCACCGGCTTCGTCCACTTCGGTGGACCATTGGCGATACTCGATCAGCGCAGCGATGATGAAGTCTGTAGCGGTTTCTTCGCCTTCCTGCTCCAGCACCAGCGCGAGCAACGGGTGTTCCAGGAACACGGTGCACATGGCTTGCTGGCTGATCTTCTGGGCGTCGATCATTTCTTTGAACAGTTCGGTCAGGTCTACCGATTCGAAGTCGATTCTATCGTCATTCGGATCCAGTTCGACCGGCGCGACCGCCCGTTGGGTGCGGTTCTGCTTGGCCTTGGCTTTGGCGCGGGTGGCGCGTTTTTGCTGCTTGTTGGCGGAGGCCATGGGCGTCGTTCCGTATTTCGTTGAAGGGGCGCATTGGTCAGTGGCGGGGCACTAGCCGTCCCGGAGTGTCAGCGGCCAGTTCGCCGATTTGCAGCCAGGACAATGCAATGGGCCATAGTGTGGCTTGGTATGCGCTGCGAAAAAAGGCGAAATGTCCGACTTCTGTCTGGCCGATGTCTTCGGGGGCGATTCGCAGGTGGGTGTTTGTGCTTTGGGTGAAGTAGCCCAGCAGTCGTTCGATAGCCGGGATCGTGCCATAGGGATCGTCGGTGATGCTGATGGCCAGTGTTTTTGCAGTGACGCGGCCAAAGGCCCTTACGTGGCTGTCCTGGCCGCTGGGGCGCTTCTCGTAACGAGCGGTGGGCGTGCTCCAGTCGCGGACGACGCCGGCCGGCGTGTCTTCCAGCCAGCCAAGCCGTTTTCCGGGGAAATATCCGCACAGCATTGTCACTAACGGCATGACCAGGTGCCACTTGCCGAACATCCGCCAGCGATGAGCGGGCGCGTAGTCGCGCCAGTAGGCGAATTGCGCGCCGACGGTCACCAGGCGTCGAATGAGATGCCCAGACGCTCCCAGGCCCGCTGCACAGCCTCCAAAGCTGTGGGCGACGACGTCGATGGGCTGGCCGGGGAAATCGCGCTGAGCGCGCTTGAGCATCGCCTCAAAGTCCAGGGCGCCCCAGTCGGACCATGACGCCTTCAGTCCTTTCAGCGAATCAGGTCGTGATTCACCAATGCCGCGATAATCGAAGGTCATGACGTCGAAGCCATGGGCGCAAAGGTAGTCGGCGAAGCGCGAATAATGGCGGCAGCGGACAGAGGTAGCGGCATTGATGATGACGACCGGGCGCTTTGCGTCAGGGATAGCATGCCGCCAGATGAATCCGCCGAGGATAAAGCCATCTTCGGCGGGCTCCTTGAACGGCTTTGCCGCAGTGGGAGTTCGCTCGATTTGGGTGGAGGCCGGGGGCATGTCCTGCTGCAGATTCATCGGTATCGGACCTTGGCGAGAAGCAACCAACGATAGTCTTCGCGCAGCGGATGGACAATCCGTCAGCTATTCGGTGGTTGAAGATGAAGCAACCGCTCCTCAAGCAAAGCGCGCTCGCGGTCCAGTTCGGCTCGAAGTTCTTCTTCGCTTGGCAGCACTAGCCTGTACTTAGTGGCGAACAGGTGGTCGTTGCCTTCCAATACCGAATAACGCACCACGGACTCGTCTTTTTGCGCGCAAAGGATGATGCCGACAGTCGGGCCATCCTCCGGGCCGCGTCTGAGGTCATCGTACATGCGTACATACATGTCCATCTGCCCGACGTCCTGGTGTGTCAGTTCTCCGCGTTTCAAATCAAAGATCACAAAGCATTTAAGCAAGTAGTTGTAGAACACCAGATCGATATAGAAATCTTTGCTGTCGGTGCTGATGCGTTGTTGGCGAGCGATGAAGGCAAAACCTTTTCCGAGCTCCAGCAGAAACGATTGCAGTTGGTTGATCAGCGCTTGCTCGAGCTCGCTTTCCATCACCAGGCCTGCATCAGGCAGGCCGAGGAACTCCAATACCACTGGATCCCTGATGAAGTCTCGAGGACTGGTGTTCAACTGCTGGATGTTCGAGGCGGCTTCCTGCATGACGGCAGGGCGATCCCTGCTCGCCAACAAGCGTTCGTAGTAGAGCGTATTGATCTGGCGTTCCAATGCTCGCGATGACCAGTTTTGTACGGCGGACTCTTTCATGTACCAGTGTCGGGCGGGTTCACTGTCGACCCTCAAGAGTCTGCGGTAGTGCGTCCAGCTCAATTCGAGACGCAGTGCGTCTCGAATTGGAAAGGCCTGGTAAAAAAGCCGCATTTTCCGCAAGTTTGTCTCATCAAAGCCCTTCCCGAACTCTGCCGTCAGCACCTTTGCCAGCGATGCCAGTAGGTGTTTGCCATAGGCGGCTCGTTGAGCGCCGCCTTGCTCGAACTCGACAATATGCCGCCCGATCTGCCAGCAGGTTTGTACCTGAACCGTGTCAACCGTTCGCAGGACCTTCTGGCGTGCCTCCCGAATCACTTCGCCGAGATTGCTCAGGAGGGAGGTTACATTTGGGTCTTGAATCATGTCCTGACGGGGCGCTTTCATGGATTCTTCCGAGGCTGATGAGCGGGCGTAAAAGAATCGCAGGGCAGGAGCAGAGACCGATGCCGGGCGCGGCTGGTAAATGTGAACGAAGGGACTGAGGGGGTTGCAGGATCGATCCGACGACTTGGCACAGTTTCGGAATTCGACTTGTAGTCCAATTCGCAGTGAGCCCAAGCACTAATCATTCTAAAACTTGAACGTTTAGCGACAAATCAAACAAGGGTAATGATTGAGCTCTACGGAGCTCGGGAGTTGCCATCATGAAACACGGATACTCATTGATTCTTGTGCTCGTCTGCCTATCGATGTTCCCGGTGGCGCTGCAGGCTGCCAGCCTGGAACCGGTCGACAGCTCAGGTGTGCAAGTTCAGCGGCAGGACCAGAATGGCGTTGCCTATCTGTCTGGCGGTATTGGCGAGGACGAGGCGAAGGCGATCCAGCAAGCCACTGGCTACAACCTGCACATGACATTTTCTATCGGCGTGGAGAACAAGTACGTTCCGGATGTTGATGTGGTCATTCATAACGCTCAGGGGCAAACCGTGTTGACCCTGACGCAGGCCGGTCCGCTGGTTTATGTCCAGCTGCCACCTGGCAAGTACACGGTGGCTGCGACGAGAAATGGTGAAGAGCGACGTGACACCACAGATGTTGGCAGCGGTGCTGCGCGCAACCTGGTTTTTCACTGGAATGACGGTGAGTAGGGAGCGTCATCGAGGCGAAGTGCGCTGACGGGATTAAGGCTCGGGCGGCCAAGCGTACGCTCGCGCCACCCAAGCTGACGCCATCGCCAGTCATAACGACGCCAATGAATCGATGATCGCGACGCGTAAAGGGTTGGTTTCCATGCTCAGAAGTTTGATGGCCAAGGCGCAACAGACCACGATCAGCATGGGTTTGATTAACCGCGGTCCGACATGGACAGCCGCTCGTGCACCCAACTGAGCACCGATGAACGCCGCCAACGCCATGGCTATAGCAATCGGCCAGACAATCACACCTTTGGTGATGAAAACAGACAGAGACCCCAGATTGCACGAGGCGTTGGCGAGTTTGGTAAAGCTCATGGCTCGCATCATGCCCAAGCCGCAGAGCAGGACAAATCCGACGATAAAGAAAGAGCCGACGCCGGGGCCGAATATGCCGTCGTAAAAACCCAGGATTGGCGCCACGGTGAATGAAAAAATCAGGATGCTTACTCTTTTGCGTCGATCTTGATCGGCCAGTTTGGGAGAGAGTGCAAAATAAATGGCCACCAGAATCAGCATGATCGGCACGCAAACTTCCAGAAAGCGCTTATCAACGTAACTGACCAGCAGCGCACCGCCGGCACCGCCCAAAAATCCGCAAATAACCAGATAACGGCCTTCGCGCCATTCGATCATTCCTTTGCGAGCAAAGGTTGCAGTTGCTGAAACAGTTGCCGAGGCGGCCTGAAATTTGTTCGTTGCGATCGCGCTGATCGGGTCCAGACCGGCCAGAACCAATGCGGGCAACGTAATCAGGCCGCCGCCACCTGCGATCGCGTCGAAAAAACCTGCGCAAAATGCGACGAGCGCCAATATGCCAATGACATCCCAAGACATCCGATTCCCTCTATGTAGTTATTGGCCCAGTGCTCACGCGACGGGTCGTTCAAGCGGATGAATAAATCAGCCCTGCAAGAGCAACGGGTCCTCTGACAGAACGATTGGGGAAGAAAATTTTGAAAGACCGAAGAGGCGTACCAGGACTCGTCGGTTGTCTCTGATGACATCGCGGCAGTGCAGGGTCCGGGTGTTATTGATGACCATGGCTGATTCCTGGGTCAGTGTGTATTCGCAGGGAGCTGCTTCGCTCACGCCTTGGCAGAGGGCGCTGTAAGCCGCTTTTACAAAAGGCGAGGCGGTGTCATTGACCGAAAAACGGTAGGCGTAAAAGCGCGCTGCGAAGCCAGCCTTGTCGTCGAACTCCAAAATCGAAACGTTGTGACCGTCCTCCCCTTTGCCACTGACAAAGGAGTCGCTACGAGTGAAATGGAAGTTGCCGGAGGTCAGTGCAAGGCAGTGGGTGAAGCCGATTTTTTCGAGTATGGAAGTCAGTGGAATGACTCGCGTAGGTTCCTCGGCGGGATTCCACAAGGCTGAGAGTATGAGTGAGGAGGGGGAGGGCGAATGTCCGTCTTTTGCATTCACGGCGCACCAGTAAGGCGCCTCGGTATGAGGGCCCAGGGCGAGGCCGGAATGCGAACTCAGTTCTTTGGTTTCCGGCTCGGCATTGATTTTTGTGAGTCCGCCGCCCTTGAAGTTGGCCACCAATCGAACCAGCTGTCCTTCATTGTCCATGTCGTAGGCGAAGGCGCTGTTATCGACCAGTTTCAACAAGATCTGATTACGGGCAGCCATGCAAAGGACGTCGTGATTATTCTTCAGGCATGTCAGGTCCGGCAGTTCATTTGGAGGACTGACAGAAGTGATTTTTTGCAGACCTTCAAAGATCAGAACGCACACCAGTCCATCGGAGTAGGCGTCCAGCAGTTCGCATTGATCCTTGGAAAACGAACGCTTTAATTCAGTGGCCGCCAGTGCCGCTTTGAATCGGGCTCCTTGAGCCTGCGGCCCGCCGAGGGCGGCCAGTTCCTCGGCGCAGGTGTGAAGCGCTGTAGATTGCTGCCTATCAAAATTGAACGTTCTGATTTCTTGTTCGGTAAAAAATCCAGCGGCTTCGACGTCTGGACTGATGGCGTCAGTCATTGTTTACATCCCTGTCGTGTATCTGCTCCCGGTTATGCGGTAGCTCCTCTCCCGATTCTGCCCAATCCGCAAATCAGTGTATGTCGTCCATTTCCCGTAAAGCAGACGGAGCGCTCCTACAGATCCGTGACGGAGGCTATGTCTGGTTTAACGCCTCGATGGAGGCTGAAACAGCGTCTTGCCAAATCCCAGGCATAAAAAAACCCTGAATCTTGCGATTCAGGGTTTTCGGTATTTGGTGCCCAGAGACGGAATCGAACCGCCGACACGGGGATTTTCAATCCCCTGCTCTACCGACTGAGCTATCTGGGCAACGGGGCGCATTAAACTGGTTTTTCAGGGGGGCGTCAAGCAAGTTTTCAAAAAATATTTAATTATTACCGTCGCTTACGTACCGACCCCCGAGAAAACGGGATTATTCAGCCGGCGGAACGTAGCCGTCAGCCTTGGCGTATTCCTCGCCGGAGAAGTACTTGTCCATCTCGCCCTGAAGATATTTGCGGTCTTCGGCGTTCATCATGTTCAGGCGTTTTTCATTGATCAGCAGGGTCTGATGTTTCTGCCAGTCCGCCCAGGCCTTCGCCGAGACGTGGTCAAAAATGTCCTGGCCTTTAGCGCCCGGGAACGGAGCGCGCTCCAGGGCGGGCAATTCTTCTTTGTACTTGCGGCACATGATGGTGCGGGTCATGACGACTCTCCTGCGTTCAATACGGCGGCCGCGCGTTCGAGCAAGGTTTTGACCGGGGCGGCAAGGCCCAGGCGCGGCGGGGTGGCGAGGTTATACCAGAGCCAGTCGGCCTCGGCCACGTGATGGCCGGCCTCCTGGACCTGAACCAGCCAGGGTTCGATGGACAACTGAAAGTGGCTGAACGTGTGAACAAGGCTTGGCAAGGCTTGCTGAGTGCCCAGTTCCAGCGAGTGCTGGGCCGCCAGATGCTGCAGGTCGTCGAGGTCGTCGAGTTCCGGCAGGCTCCAGAGTCCGCCCCACAAGCCCGTGGAAGGGCGACGGTAAAGCAGGATCGCGCCTTCGCCGTTGGCGAGCATCGGCATCAGCGTACGCTTCTGGGGCACGGCTTTACGCGGTTTGGGGATCGGGTAGCGGGTTTCCAGGCCAAGCATGTGCGCTTCACAGCTTTTTTCCAGCGGGCACAGAAGGCAGCTCGGTTTGCTGCGAGTGCATAACGTGGCACCCAGATCCATCATCGCCTGGGTGTAGGCGTTGACCCGATCATGCGGTGTGAAGCGCTCAGCGTTCGCCCACAGCTGTTTGGCGACCTTCGGCTCGCCTGGATAGCCCTCTTGTGCAGTAAAGCGCGCCAGGACCCGTTTGACGTTGCCATCAAGGATCGGCGCCCGCAGGCCCATGCTCAGGCTGGCAATGGCCCCGGCTGTGGATAATCCGATACCTGGCAGCTCCACCAGTTTCTCAACGTCGCGCGGAAACTCGCCGCCGTATTCCGCCACGACGATCTTTGCGGTCTTCTGCAAATTGCGCGCGCGGGTGTAGTAACCAAGGCCTGTCCACAAGTGCAGCACTTCGTCTTCCGGCGCAGAGGCCAAGGCTTCGACCGTTGGCAGCGACGCCATGAAGCGATCGAAGTAGTTCAGCACGGTGCTGACCTGGGTCTGCTGCAGCATGATCTCCGAGACCCACACCCGATACGGGGTGATGCTCTGTTGCCAAGGCAAATCGTGGCGACCGTGGCGGTCGTACCAGTCCAGTACTGCCGATGAAAATTGCTCGGATCTCATCGCTTGAACAAACCCTTCAGTGCATTTTTCAATTCAGGACTGACCTTGTCGCCAAGCTTCTCGTCGATTTTTTCGCTGAGTTTGTCGCCCGCCAGCTTGCTCGCGACCTGGCCCATGCGCTCATTGTCCAGGCGGCAGGCTTTGGCGCCGAGTTCCAGCGGGCCGCGGCAGCGCAGTGGCCACTCGATGCCGACAAACTTCTCGCCGACCTGGCAAGCCGGGTCCGGCATGTCACTCTTGTCGCCTTCGACGATGATGCCGACGCGATAATCCATCCCCAGCACTCGCAGGTCGACGTCGCCGTCACCGTTGATGGTCATGCCCGGGATGCGCACTTTCAGGTCAGGGTTGCTGGCCACGCCGTTACGGAAGGTCAGGTTGCCCTTGAGTTCCTGGAATGGCGTGTCCTTGCCTCGTGGTTCGCCGCTGAGGGTTTTGCGGTTGAGGGTGGCAATGCCCTTGCACAGTTGCTGTTCGAGGTTGGCGTTGAGCAGCACGCCGTTGTTGATCACGAAACTGGCGTTGCCGTTGAGGCTGTCGATCAGCGCTTTCTGGCTATTGCCGCTGCCTGTCAGGTTGCTGTTGAGTGTGACCAGACCTTTGACCGGTGGATTCTTGCCCTGGCTTTCGAGGATTTTCTCAACCGGGACTTTGTTGAGCTGCGTCTGCATGTTCAGCGCCGGCACCTGTTGGCGCACGTCGAGGGTACCTTTGGCCTCGAAGCTGCCGTCGTACAGGTCGCCTCGCAGGTTTTCCAGGGTCAGCAGGCCGCCTTGGCCAGTGGCCTTGAGCGCGGCATTCTGGATGGGCAGTTTGTCGAGTGTCAGCTGGCCGAAGGTCAGGTCGGCGTCGACGTCGAGTTTGCTCAGGCGCTCGACCGGCAGCAGGCGATCGGAGCTCCATGCGGTTTTGGTCGGCGCATCTGGCAGCGGAGTGCTACCCGCGCCCGCCATGGCATTGGCTTCGGTGCTGGCCACCTCGGCCTGACGCACTTGAGTCGCGCTGTTGGCTTCAGCCGATTTCGGCTTCAGGTATCGGTCGACGTTGAAGGTGTCAGCCTTCAGCACGGCACGCAGCGACTGCTTGGCGAAATCCTCGACCGCAATGCGACCGTTGAAGCTGCTGTCATCGATTTTCAGATTGATGTTGTCGAACGAAACGCTGCTCGGCGTACCGGCAAGGCGGGTGACCAGTTCGACTTTGCTCAGACTGCCTTCAGCCATGGCTGGAAGGGTTTGGCCAATGCTGTCGATGAATTTCGCCAGGTCGAACTGGGCGATCGACAGGGCGCCGTTGATTTGCGGCGTCTTGTCGAGGTCGTTGACCTTGAGTTCGCCCAGCGCACGCAGTTGGTTGGCAGAAATCTTGATGCCGGTCCATTCGGCGACGTTCGCAGCTTTATCCAGCAGAAGCTGGCCCTGGGCGGCGAAAGTCATCGTCTTGCCTTGCAGCGGATCACCCGCCACTTCGCCGGAGAGTTTCATGTCTTCGAATTTGTAGCGTTGCAGCGCGCGTTCGAAGCGCAGCTCGCCATTGAGCTCGGTGCGCACACGCAAGACCGGCTGGTTGGTGCCCAGGAACGCCGTCAGTTTGACCGGGATATTGGTCGAGTCGTGCACGGCGCCGGTGCTCAGCTGGATGCTTTCCGCGCTGAATTGCTTGCCGGTTTTTTCGTCGTTGTATTCAACGCGGGCGTTATTGACGGTCAGGCTGTCGATATCCAGGCGGATCGGCTGGGCCGGTTTCTCGACCTGGACTGTGGTGTCTGGCGCCGGTTCGCCCGGGGTGACGGGTGCAGTCGTCGAATTGGCCGCTACCGGCACCTTGCCGATATCTTCCCAGTTGCCGTGGCCGTCCTTGTCGCGGTTCAAGCGCAAGTTCAAGCCTTCGACGCGCACATCGCTCATCTGTACTTCACGGCGCAGCAGCGGCAACACGCGAACGGACAGGCCGAGCATCTGCAGGTCAGCGAACGGTTCGGTGGGTTTGGCCAGGGTCGCAACACTGGCTTCGTGCAGTTCCAGGCCTAGCCAGGGGAACAGGCTCCAGCCGATATCGCCATTGAGCGTCAGCTCGATATGGGCCTTGTCGCGGGCAATCTGGCGAATCTCTTCTTTATAGTCGTTGGGATCAAAGAGGTGGGTCAGGGCAAAACCCAAGGCCACAATGATCAGCAACAGCCCGAGAAGTACCAGACCCAGGATTTTGCCGAACGCTTTCATGGGCGAGTCCTTGTAGTTAGTCGAATTCGAAATTTAGCCGGGGAGTATAGCGCTCCCAAACGGATGACCGGTCAGCGATCACCTCACCCGTCAGTCCAGCGGTAATTTGAGCTTGGCTGCCAGCGCCTGAGCCCGTTCATTGGCACGAAAACGAACGGCATGGCGGCGCCAATGATTTCGTTACGGTATTGGCCTGTGGCAGCCTTCACGGGGTCGAGATCAGACGGCTTGCCGAAAGGTGATATCAGTATGATTTTTCTGCTACACACAAATGGTAACCTTTGCCCGTTCGCTCGTCCTTCTGCGACTTGATGTCGCATCAAATGGAGCTTCATTCAAAAAACGGTCATGCCTGCGTGCATTAAGGCTGAGAGTGAGGAGTGGCTGGCGAACCATACTAATAATTGGGGGATACACAATGACCACGAGCATCACGGCTGACGGCATTGCCGACCAGCCTGCGTTCCTGTCCAAGGAGCGCATCATCGCCAAGCCGGGTTTCAACCGCTGGCTGGTACCACCGGCCGCGCTGGCCATCCACCTTTGCATTGGCATGGCCTACGGCTTTTCGGTGTTCTGGCTGCCGCTTTCCAAAGCCCTGGGCGTGACCGCTCCGGTGGCTTGCGCGCCGGACATGAGCTTCATTTCGCAAGTCTTCTCGTCCCAATGCGACTGGCCGATCTCGATGCTCGGCTGGATCTACACCCTGTTCTTCATCTTTCTGGGTTGCTCTGCGGCGATCTGGGGCGGCTGGCTGGAACATGCCGGTCCACGCAAGGCTGGCGTTGTCTCGGCGCTGTGCTGGTGCGGTGGTCTGCTGATTTCGGCGTTGGGTATTTATACCCATCAGATCTGGCTGATGTGGGTGGGCTCCGGCGTCATTGGCGGTATCGGCCTCGGCCTGGGCTACATCTCACCGGTTTCGACCCTGATCAAATGGTTTCCGGACAAGCGCGGCATGGCGACCGGCATGGCGATCATGGGTTTCGGCGGTGGCGCGATGGTGGGGGCTCCGCTGGCGGCGGCTCTGATGGGTCATTTCGGTTCGCCAACCGGCGTTGGCGTATGGCAGAGCTTCCTGGTGATGGCTGCGATTTACTTCGTGTTCATGATCGGCGGCGCATTGTCTTATCGCGTTCCGCCAACCGGGTGGAAGCCTGAAGGCTGGACGGCGCCGGCGAAAAAAGCGTCGAACTCGATGATCACGCACCGTCACGTTCACGTGAACGTGGCGTGGAAAACCCCGCAATTTTGCCTGGTGTGGCTGGTGCTGTGCCTGAACGTATCGGCGGGTATCGGCATCCTGGGCATGGCGTCGCCGCTGTTGCAGGAGGTTTTTGGCGGCAAACTGATCGGTGTTGACCTGCCATTTGGTCAACTGGACGCCGGTCAACTGGCCTCCATCGCCGCCATTGCTGCCGGCTTTACCGGTTTGCTGAGCCTGTTCAACATCGGCGGGCGCTTCTTCTGGGCCTCGTTCTCCGACTATCTGGGTCGCAAAAACACGTACTTCGTGTTCTTTGCACTGGGTTTTGCCCTGTACGCGCTTATCCCGAACCTTGGTCACCTGGGTAACGTTGCGCTGTTCGTGGCGGCGTTCTGCATCATTCTGTCGATGTACGGCGGTGGTTTCGCGACGGTGCCGGCTTACCTGGCGGATCTGTTTGGTACGCAAATGGTCGGCGCGATTCACGGTCGGCTGCTGACTGCATGGGCAGCGGCTGGCGTTCTGGGGCCGGTATTGGTGAATTACCTGCGTGAGTATCAGCTGAGCATCGGCGTAGAACGCGCCGCGGCATATGACATCACGCTTTATATCCTTGCGGGCCTGCTGGTGCTGGGTTTCCTCTGCAACCTGCTGGTACGGCCGGTGGCTGACAAATACTTCATGACTGACGCAGAGCTGGCCGCCGAACAGGCGCTGGGTCACGACAAAGGTGCTGACAGCAGCACCGTGCTGGAGTGGAAAGCGGCGCCGGGCAGCAAGCCTCTGGCGATCACGGCGTGGCTGGCGGTGGGTATTCCGTTGGCGTGGGGTGTCTGGGTGACGCTGCAGAAGACGGCAGTGCTGTTTCATTAAGTAATCGCAGTACCCCTGTAGGAGTGAGCCTGCTCGCGATAGCGGTCTGACAGTCGACAGAAATGTCGAATGTGAGGGGCCCATCGCGAGCAGGCTCACTCCTGCAATTGTTTTGGAGTCTCCAAAATGAGTTGTATGGACATGTCTATCCCCGACAGCACGGGGTTCTATCCGTCAGTGATATCACCTCTCATGTTTCTGTTTCCCGCCCGCGCCCCTATAATGGCTGCCTTTTTCGCCCAATGATTTTGCGGAGCTGGTGATGGCCGAACGTAAGGCGTCAGTCGAGCGCGACACTCTGGAAACCCAGATCAAAGCCTCGATCAACCTGGATGGCACCGGAAAGGCCCGATTTGATATCGGTGTTCCTTTTCTTGAGCACATGCTGGACCAGATCGCCCGTCACGGGCTGATCGACCTGGATATTGTCAGCAAGGGCGACCTGCATATCGACGACCACCACACCGTGGAAGACGTCGGTATCACCCTGGGTCAGGCCTTCGCCAAAGCCATCGGCGACAAGAAAGGCATCCGTCGCTACGGCCACGCCTATGTGCCGCTCGATGAAGCGCTGTCGCGTGTCGTGATCGACTTTTCCGGTCGTCCTGGCTTGCAGATGCATGTTCCCTACACCCGCGCCACCGTCGGCGGCTTCGACGTTGACCTGTTCCAGGAATTCTTCCAGGGCTTCGTCAACCATGCGCTCGTCAGCCTCCACATCGACAACCTGCGTGGCACCAACACCCACCACCAGATCGAAACCGTGTTCAAGGCTTTCGGCCGCGCGCTGCGCATGGCTGTAGAGCTCGATGACCGCATGGCCGGCCAGATGCCGTCGACCAAAGGCGTTCTGTAATGCAGACGGTCGCGGTTATCGATTACGGCATGGGCAACCTGCACTCGGTGGCCAAGGCCCTCGAGCACGTCGGTGCCGGCAAGGTCCTGATTACCAGTGATGCCAACGTCATTCGCGAAGCCGACCGGGTGGTTTTCCCCGGCGTCGGCGCGATTCGCGATTGCATGGCTGAGATCCGTCGCCTGGGCTTTGACTCGCTGGTGCGTGAAGTCAGCCAGGATCGCCCGTTCCTTGGCATCTGCGTCGGCATGCAAGCCTTGCTCGACAGCAGTGAAGAGAACGACGGCGTCGACTGCATCGGTTTGTTTGCGGGCGAAGTAAAGTTCTTCGGCAAAGGCCTGCATGAAGACGGCGAGCACCTGAAAGTCCCGCACATGGGCTGGAACGAAGTGAAGCAGACGGTGACGCACCCGCTGTGGCACAACATTCCGGACCTCGCGCGTTTTTACTTCGTGCACAGCTACTACATCGCTGCCGCCAACGCGCGCCAGGTGGTGGGTGGCGGTCACTACGGTGTCGATTTCGCCGCAGCGCTGGCCGAGGGCTCGCGTTTCGCCGTGCAGTTTCACCCGGAGAAGAGCCATACCCATGGCCTGCAATTGCTGCAGAACTTCGCCGCGTGGGATGGTCGCTGGTAAATGGCTGCCAAAAAGAAGCCGCCGATCCTGACCCTCACTCCCGAGCAGGAGAACGAGGCCAATCAGAAGATCAAACGCTTCATGGAGGATCGCTTCGAACTCGACCTGGGTTCGTTCGAAGCGGCCGAAATCCTTGAGCTGTTTACCCGTGAAATTGCTCCGCATTATTACAACAGGGCGATTTTCGATGTGCAGACGCACCTCAAAGAGAGGTTTGAAAGCATCGAAAGCGACTTGTGGGCGCTCGAGAAAAACTGATTTCCGAGCGAAGCTGAATACTCGAATTTGAAGGTTTGCCAGATGCTGATTATTCCCGCTATCGATCTCAAAGACGGTGCCTGTGTTCGTCTGCGCCAGGGCCGCATGGAAGATTCCACAGTGTTCTCCGATGACCCGGTGAGCATGGCTGCCAAGTGGGTGGAGGGCGGTTGCCGTCGTCTGCATCTGGTCGATCTGAACGGCGCTTTCGAAGGCCAGCCGGTCAATGGTGAAGTCGTCACTGCCATCGCCAAGCGTTACCCGAACCTGCCGATCCAGATTGGCGGCGGTATCCGCTCCCTGGAAACCATCGAGCACTACGTGAAAGCCGGCGTGAGCTACGTGATCATCGGCACCAAAGCCGTCAAAGATCCGGCCTTCGTCGCTGAAGCCTGCCGCGCGTTTCCGGGCAAGGTGATCGTCGGTCTGGATGCCAAAGATGGCTTCGTTGCCACCGACGGCTGGGCTGAAATCAGCACCGTTCAAGTGATCGATCTGGCCAAGCAATTTGAAGCCGACGGCGTGTCCGCGATCGTTTATACCGACATCGCCAAAGACGGCATGATGCAGGGCTGCAACGTTCCGTTTACCGCTGCACTGGCCGCTGCCACGAAGATCCCGGTGATCGCCTCCGGCGGCATCCACAACCTGGGTGACATCAAGTCGCTGCTCGACGCCAGAGCGCCAGGCATCATCGGCGCGATCACCGGCCGGGCGATCTACGAAGGCACCCTCGACGTCGCTGAAGCGCAAGCTTTCTGCGATTCGTACAAAGGCTGAGGACTGACCATGGCGCTGGCCAAACGCATCATCCCTTGCCTGGACGTGGACAACGGTCGGGTCGTCAAGGGTGTGAAGTTCGAAAACATCCGCGACGCCGGCGATCCGGTGGAAATCGCTCGTCGCTACGACGAGCAGGGTGCTGACGAGATTACCTTTCTTGACATCACCGCCAGCGTCGATGGCCGCGATACCACGCTGCATACCGTCGAGCGCATGGCCAGCCAGGTGTTCATTCCGCTGACCGTCGGCGGTGGCGTTCGCACCGTGCAGGACATTCGTAACCTGCTCAACGCGGGCGCGGACAAGGTGTCGATCAACACCGCCGCCGTGTTCAATCCGGAATTTGTCGGCGAAGCGGCGCAGCATTTCGGTTCGCAATGCATCGTCGTCGCCATCGACGCCAAGAAGGTTTCCGGGCCGGGTGAAACGCCTCGCTGGGAAATCTTCACCCACGGCGGTCGCAAGCCGACAGGCCTGGATGCGGTGGAGTGGGCGAAGAAGATGGAAAGCCTGGGTGCCGGTGAAATCCTGCTGACCAGCATGGATCAGGACGGCATGAAAAACGGTTTCGATCTGGGCGTCACTCGCGCAATCAGCGATGCCTTGGGTATCCCGGTGATTGCCTCTGGCGGCGTCGGCAACCTGCAGCACTTGGCCGACGGCATCATCGAAGGCCACGCCAGTGCAGTGTTGGCAGCGAGTATTTTCCACTTCGGTGAATACACCGTGCAGGAAGCCAAAGCCTACATGGCCCATCGCGGAATCGTGATGCGCTGAACAATCCGATACAGGCCAGTGGACATCATGGCGGGCTCAGGGCACTCTTGGGAACGCCATGGATTTCGGTAGCCAGACATGCTTAAACGCCTTCTACTTGCCCTTGCCAGCGCTTCTTTATTGCTCATCAATGGAGCACAGGCTGCAGAAAACCCCGCCGCCGATCTGGTGTTGCTGACGGAAAATTTCCCGCCCTACAACATGGCGAGGAACGGCAAGAATTTCGCTCAAGACGAAAACATCAATGGCATTGCCGTGGACATCGTCCGCGAGATGTTCAAACGCGCCAACATCACTTACAGCCTTACGCTGCGTTTCCCTTGGGAGCGGATCTACAAGATCGCCCTCGAGAAACCCGGTTATGGCGTGTTCGTGATGGCGCGGTTGCCGGATCGTGAAAAGCTCTTCAAGTGGGTCGGTCCGATCGGCCCGGACGACTGGATCATGCTGGCCAAGGCCGACAGCAAGATCAACCTGGAAAGTCTGGATGATGCGCGCAAGTACAGGATCGGCGCGTACAAGGGCGATGCGATTGCCGAGACATTAGCCAAGCAAGGGTTGAAGCCGATTGTCGTGCTGCGGGATCAGGACAACGCGAAGAAACTCACAAGCGGTCAGATCGATTTGTGGGCCACAGGTGACCCTGCCGGGCGTTATCTGGCGCGCCAGGATGGCGTGATCGGGCTCAAGACGGTGTTGCGTTTCAACAGCGCGGAGTTGTATCTGGCACTGAACAAAGAAGTGCCAGATGAGACCGTCGCCAAGTTGCAAGCCGCGCTCGATCAGTTACGCAAGGAAGGCGTGGTGGACGAGATCATGGCGCGGTATCTCTAGCAGCTATCTTACTGGGCTTGCGGCGGAACCCGCGGTGGCGGGTTCAAATACACGGCGCTCGTGAACACATTGTTCAATGTTGCCACCGTCAGGCTTTGTTGCGCGGAGTCAACACCAATAATGCAAAGTGCGTGCACTCCATTTGATGGACCTATTTCAGTATTGATATGCGCTTCTTCAGTACTAATGGCTGCGCTGTAGTTGTGAGGCACCTTGCATTCTTTGGCGTCACGGACTGCTTTAAAGCGATAGAACGGCGCATCTAACGAGAACCTGAAATCCCATGTTGGCAGTCCAAGCTGCCCGGCTGTGTTACGCGATCTATCAACGTATGTCTTGAGTTTCCATGGCTCAGTAACGGTCAATTCGACAGGCTTCAAGGTACAGGCCGGTCCATTGCTGGTGAATACACCGTCAATAAAGCATGCGGCCAGAAAGTTGGCTGGGTAGCTGTAGTTGAAACGGGCGGCCTTGCAGGATGAGGAGTCCTCGCAACCTTCGGGCTCTGGTATTGCGCGCGAGTCAGCGATCTTACTGACGATGCCGGTGATTTCATTTGTTCGACGGTTGAGCATCGGACTGCCGGAGTTGCCGGCATGAAGGTCGCATCGGTTTCGCATTGCCAGAGGGAATACCCCAGGGTGATCGATGAATGTACCTGCAGTTTGTTCGTCGCAAGCGCTCAATCGAAGCCCGCTTTCGCTAAAGCCTTGTGGCGCGCCAACGTTAAGTGAGTCGTGGCTCTCATTGATTTGGTGGGATGCCAGGTTAAGCGGGTTGATGCCGGCCTGAATTAACGAGGCCAGGGTGGCGTCTACTTCAAGTACGGCAAGATCAGTTCCGGAGAGACTGGTCCATCGGGCGGTCCGAACTGAAAATTGGCTGTGCCGCTCGGGCGTGTCATAAAAGTATTTGAAAGTGACCGTCGCTTCCATCGGCAGATTGATCCGTGCCGAACCGTACTGGAACAGTACGCAATGTCCGCTGGTGAGCAGATAGCCAGGTCCGGTGGCCTTACCTTGCCTGTTTCGCGTATTTAGCAGGACGGCACTACAGGATTCTCCCGATTGCAGGGTCAATTGCCCGATGCCACTCCAGATTTCGTAAAGGCGTCCGCTGTTTTGCAATGCTCTCGAATCTGAGCCATTAACAGCACCCTCTCCGAGGTCGCGCGCTTGCACGGAAGCAGTGCCTATCAAGCTGATCATGACTGACAGGTAAAGATACTTAAGGTATTTCACGTCCATTCCTTGGTTATGAAATTGAGGTACCCACTATTCGGGCATCACTGTGATTCTCCGTGGCGCAAATGTTGTCGCCTTGTTCCGGCGGAAACTCGGCCACATACAGGCTATCGAGATCGCAGTAATTGATAGGTGACGCTACTTGAGTGCCGTCTTCACGAAAGAGCCTGTAAACACTTTTCAGACGATAAACCACGATCAGCTTGCGCTTTGGTGCGATAGCGACGACTTCCACCGGTGTCACGCGGCTCCAACCGTCGGATGATTTCTCGGTATGAGTAAAGCTTTTTTCCAGTCTCGCCGAAAACTGGATTGAAGCGGTCCACAAGTGATTTACGGTGCTCACGTGTGCCAAATGAATCAAGGGCCATTCGGTTTCGGTTCTGATACTGGTGATGCCGGTAAACTCAGACAGCATTTCAGCGCTTTGGACCTTGGACGCAGACCACTGGAAGGTTTTGCTGATAGCGCCAGTGTTGTGGCCGTACCCCAGAAACTCATACTGGTCAGATCTTTCCAGGCGGTAAAACGCTGATGTCCGCAATTGCTCCACAGCATTCAGGTCAGGGTCTATAACGGTGAACCATGGAAGGTAGGCAATCTTCGTGACTGTGGTTGCCTCATCGGCGGCAGGGGGCTCATAGCCTGTAAGAACAGGCGCAACGATCGAAGAACGGGTCCGCGTGGCGATTTTCATGCGTAGTGAGTAAGCGACGTCGCCTGTCGGTCTTGTATGGTTGTTGATGCCAACAAACGTGCCGGGTGAAAAGCAGATTTCTCCAGCAGGCGCACTTGGAGGGGAGGTGCTCCAGGCTGAAAAGTTTTTCTTGGCGCCACTCCCGCGGTCGTCCCAGATCATGCGGTTAGCGGGCGAAGCGATCACCAGGTCCGCGCGCACGCAACGGACGGTATTGCGCAACGGCTTGTCGCGGCCGTTGGAGCAAACCATGCCCAGCGCCACATAACCGTCCGGGGGTATCGGGCGCCAGATAGTGATGTCAGCTTTGGCTCCGGAACCTGAATCTTTCCAGACTTGTTCGAAGTCGATAGGGACGCCGAGGGCTTTGCCTTTCGAGGTGTCTCCATTCTCCGGAAAGCCTTCGCAGACAACTGCCACGATATTGCTCTCATTTATGTTCTCGAAGCCAGGCGAAACGACGTCCCCCAGCGGGAAATATCCAGGCAACAAATCTGCGGAAGGTAAAGGGCGCCAAAAGCTCCCTTTTTTCGAACCAGAGCCCGCGCTATCCCAGATCCGGTTGAATTGCGTCGTGAAGTTGATCAGCAGATTGTCAACCTGGATCGATGCCAAAGGCCTCGCGGCCGGTGCGGCTGTTTCATTGGTGGGCATGATGGTTCCTGATAGTTTGACAGGCGACTTGGGCGTAGTCGCAACAAGGTTCACGTCACTATCTGGAATTAGGCGAAGCGTTCGGCGGTAATTATTTATGGGTGAGTGCGGCGGGGTATTACCGGTAAATACCGTCTTTGCCATGAGCCGCTGTCGCACGGTTTCCACGCACGCTGATCATCAGTTTGATATCAATCCAGTCGATACCCTGTCCTTTGAGTTTCGGCAACTCACGCTCCAGTACCGCCAGCGTCTGCGGATACGGATGCCCGATCATCACTGCCGAACCCTGTTTACGCGCCAGGCTGATGGCCGTCTGTAACTGGGTGAAGATCGCCGCTTCAGTGCGCTCGTCATCCAGAAAAACGTCCCGGGATACGCTTGCCAATCCAATCTTCTGCGCCTCGGCAGCCGCTACTGTCTGCGCGCTGGTACGGCTGTCGACGAAGAATTTGTGCTTGCGCTGCAAGTGCGCCATCAACCAGGCCATTGCAGCCGGTTGCGAGGTCATGCGGCTGCCCATGTGGTTGTTGATGCCTGCGGTGTAGGGGACCATTTTGAATGCCGCGTTCAGGCGTTTTTCCAGCTCGTCGAGAGGTAAGTCAGGGTGCCAGGCGAACGGGCCGGTAGCCGGGTCCATAGGCATGTGCAGGATGACTATCTTGCCGGCGCGATGGGCTTCGCGGGCGAATTCAGTGGCGTGGGGCGTATCAGGCATGATCGCAGCCGTGACCGGGCCGGGCAGGGCGAGCACGCGGCGATCCCGAGGCAGGTTCTGTCCCAGGTCATC
Source organism: Pseudomonas sp. MDV22-iso1 (assembly GCF_058145095.1). Classification (NCBI taxonomy): domain Bacteria; kingdom Pseudomonadati; phylum Pseudomonadota; class Gammaproteobacteria; order Pseudomonadales; family Pseudomonadaceae; genus Pseudomonas; species Pseudomonas sp. MDV22-iso1. The sequence continues at coordinate 33,692 of NZ_JBYVMF010000009.1, read as the reverse complement.
GATGATCAGGCTCAGGTAGGCCTTTTGCGGAGCCGGCTTGGCGGGCGTTGCGTGCGCAACACCCATCAGACAGCACAGCAGGCCGAGGGCTAACCGCAGGCGCATCTCAGCGGCCGGAGGTGATGCTCAGCCCTTTAAGCAGGCTCAGCGCCTGGGCCAATTGGTAATCGTCGTCCTGCGGCATTACCTTGGGTTTGGCGCCCGAGCCGGTCGGCTTGTCTTCGCCGCCATTGCCATTACCCAGATGCCCTTGCAGATCGGCTTCCTTGAAGTACTCGCCATCCTGCTCGCTGGTGATCTTGGCCTTGCGCACTTCGATGTCCGGGACGATGCCCTGGGCCTGGATCGAGCGGCCATTCGGCGTGTAATACAGCGCAGTGGTGATCTTCAGTGCGCGGTCGTTGTTCAGTGGCAGTACGGTTTGGACCGAGCCCTTACCGAAGCTAGTGGTGCCCATGACCACTGCGCGTTTCTGATCCTGCAAGGCGCCGGCGACAATTTCCGAGGCTGAGGCGCTGCCGCCGTTGATCAACACGACCATTGGCACCGCTTCGCTTTCATCCTTTCCAGTGGCCGAGAAGCGCAATTCGGAGTTGGCGATGCGACCCTTGGTGTAGACGATCAAGCCCTTGGTGATGAAGTGGTCGACCACTTCCACCGCTGCTTGCAGCACGCCGCCCGGATTGTTGCGCAGGTCAAGGATGACACCTTTGAGTTTCTTGCCATTGTCCTTGCGCAGCTTGGCCAGGGCCTTGGAGACCTCTTCGCCGGTCTTGACCTGGAACTGAGTGATGCGGATATAGCCGTAGCCCGACTCGAGCAACTGAGCCTTCACGCTCTTCACCTGGATGATGGCGCGTGCGAGGGTCACGTCAAACGGTGTGCCGCCGTCACGTACCAGGGTCAGGGTGATTTTCTGACCGATCTTGCCGCGCATCTTGTCCACGGCTTCAGTCATGCTCTGGCCGCGAGTCGGTTGGCCGTTGATCTTGACGATGAAGTCGCCCGCCTGAATGCCGGCCTTGGACGCCGGGGTGTCATCGATTGGCGATACCACCTTGATGAAACCGTCTTCGGCGCCCACTTCGATACCCAGGCCACCAAACTCGCCGCTGGTGCTTTCCTGCAACTCCGCGAAATCTTCCGGGCCAAGGTAGGCAGAGTGCGGGTCGAGGTTGCTGAGCATGCCTTTGATGGCATTTTCCAGCAGGGTCTTGTCGTCTACCGGTTCGACATATGCGGCTTTGATCCGGTCCATGACCTCGGCAAATGTGCGCAACTCTTCCAGAGGCAATGGTGCCTTGGTGGTCGCAGCAGTGCCCGCAGGTGCAACCGCTGGCGCAGGTTGAGCGGCGAACGCCAGAGGCGCGCCGATCACCAGAGCGATCGTCAGGGCCAGCGAGGTAAGGCGGGACAGATGCAGCATGTCGAACGAACTCCTGAATTAGGTAAGGCGCTTATCCTTGCGCGCGACACCATTGTGCCGGATCACTCGGGTGACCCTGCTGACGAATTGCGAAATACAGCGCTGGTGTGTCCTGCCCGCCACTGCTACCGACAGTGGAGATGGACTCACCGGCTTTAACCACATCACCCGCAGACTTCAACAGCGTCTGGTTGTGACCATAAAGACTCAAGAAACCGTTGCCGTGATCGAGAATCACCAGCAGGCCGGCACCACGCAACCAGTCGGCAAACACCACGCGGCCGCCGTGAACGGCATGTACCTGACTGCCGGCGGACGCACTGATCATCACGCCGTCCCATTTGGTACGAGCGTCGTCGCCACGGGATTCGCCAAATCGCGCCAGCAGTCGACCATCAACAGGCCAAGGAAGTTTTCCCCGAGTTGAAGCAAACGCGCCACCGAAGGTCTCGCCTGAACTTGAAACAAGGGCGCCGGGTGTCGATTTGACAGGTTTGCGTGGGGCGTCGGTCGTATCGGCCGCGTCTGCTGATGCCTGGGCCTCACGTAAACGCTTTTTTTCGGCTTCCTGCTGGGCGATCAGCGCTTTTTGCCGCGCTTCTTCTGCCTCACGGGCCTGGCGGGCCAAGGTTTCTTCAATGGTTTTAAGGACTTTAGACAGGTCTGCCTGATCCTGCTCGCGGGACGCCAGTTTTTGATCGCGAGCCTTTACGTCTTCATTGAGCTTGGCCAAGGCTTGCTGACGCTCTTTGCGGACCTTGTCGAGTTCGTCGCGCTGACTGTCGAGGCTACTTTTCTGAACGAGTAACTGCGCCTGCTGCATGTCGATGTCTTTTTCGACATTGGCCAGTTGGCGCAGGGTTTCGTTGAAATTTTTCAGCTGTTCCAGGCGGGCCTGGCTCAGGTAGTCGTAATAGGTGAGGGTACGGGCGAATTTTTCCGGATTCTGCTGGTTGAGCAGCAATTTCAGATACTCCTGACGACCGTTCTGATAGGCCGCACGGGCCTGAATGGCGATCAGTCGTTGCTGTTCAGTGCGCGCGCTCTGGAGTTTTTTTTTCTCCGCATCGAGTCGTTGCAGCTCGGATTCGCTTTTCTTCAGCTCTTTTTGCAGGGCATCGACCTGCTTTTCGAGCTTGCCCATCTCGGTTTCGGTGCCCTTCAGGTCTTTTTGCACACCGGACCTTTCTTCCTGAATCTTGCCCAGCAGTTTCTTCAGCTCGGCAATGTCCTGACGCGTGGCGTCCAACTGTTGTTGGGTTTGCGCGCGCTCGTCAGCGAAGGCCGGTTGGAGCAGGCAAGTCAGAGCAAGGGCTATCAGGACGCGAAGCATAGAGGCGGGCGACACCAGGGAAAGGGACGGCCTAGTATGCCCGCCAAGCGCCGCAAAAAAAACGCCCAATTGGGGTTGTGTGATAACCGGGCTGGCAAGTGGGTGTGATTAATCTTTGAAACCACCACAAACCACTGTGGGAGCGGGCTTGCCCGCGATGGCGTCTTAACATTCAACAGTGATGTTGGCTGTCAGATTGCTATCGCTGGCGAGCCCGCTCCCACAGGGTTTGGTGGTGATTTGACGGGCGGGTTACACGAGGATCGAAGTACCCGTCATTTCTTCCGGTTTTTCCATCCCCAGCAGCATCAGCATGGTCGGCGCCACATCCGCCAGCACGCCGCCGTTGCGCACCTTGAAGTCACGCTTGCCGACATAAATGAACGGCACAGGCTCGGTGGTGTGGGCGGTGTGAGCCTGGCCGGTGGATTCGTCAGCCATTTGCTCGACGTTGCCATGGTCAGCCGTGATCAGCGCTTCGCCGCCAACCTTGTCCAGCGCGTCGACGATACGGCCGACACACAGGTCCAGGCATTCAACGGCTTTGACCGCCGCATCGAACACGCCGCTGTGGCCGACCATGTCGCCGTTGGCGTAGTTGACCACGATCACGTCGTAACGCTGGTTTTCGATAGCGTCGACGATGCGATCGGTCACTTCCGGGGCGCTCATCTCGGGCTGCAAGTCATAGGTGGCGACTTTTGGCGACGGGATCAGGATACGTTCTTCGCCCGGGAACGGTTCTTCGCGACCGCCGGAGAAGAAGAAGGTGACGTGGGCGTATTTCTCGGTTTCAGCGATGCGCAGCTGGGTTTTGCCGTTTTTCGCCAGGTAGTCGCCCAACACGTTTTCCAGGCTGCCGGCGGCAAACGCCGAGGGGGCAGGAATGCTGGCGGCGTATTGGGTCAGCATTACAAAGCCGGCCAGTTTCGGCTGGCGGGCGCGTTCGAATTCCTTGAAATCGTCTTCGACGAACACGCGAGTCAGTTCACGGGCGCGGTCGGCACGGAAGTTCATGAATACGACGGCATCGCCGTCTTCGACTTTGACCGGCTCGCCGATGGAGGTGGCTTTAACGAATTCATCGCTCTCGCCACGGTCGTAGGCTGCTTGCAGACCTTCCTGAGCAGTGGCAGCGTTGAATTCGCCGTTGCCGTCGACAATCAGGTTGTAAGCCTGCGATACACGGTCCCAACGATTATCGCGGTCCATGGCGAAATAACGGCCAACAATGCTGGCGATCCGGCCTTTACCGAGAGCCTCGAACGTTGCATCGAGCAGTTCAATAGACGACTGAGCGCTTTTTGGCGGGGTGTCGCGACCGTCGAGGAAGGCGTGGAGGTAGATTTTTTCGGCGCCGCGTTTGAAGGCCAGTTCAGCCATGGCAACCAGGTGATCCTGATGGCTGTGAACGCCGCCATCGGACAGCAGGCCCATGAAGTGCACGGCTTTGCCGGCAGCGACTGCTTTATCCACGGCGGCGCAAATGGTCGGGTTCTCGAAGAATTCGCCATCACGGATCGATTTGGTGACGCGCGTGAAATCCTGATACACCACGCGGCCGGCACCAAGGTTCATGTGACCGACTTCTGAATTGCCCATCTGGCCATCCGGCAGACCGACATCCATGCCGCTGCCCGAGATCAGGCCGTTTGGCACGGTGGCAGTCAAACGGTCCAGTACGGGCTTCTTGGCCGCGAACACGGCGTTGGATTCAGGGCTGTCGCTGTGACCGAAGCCGTCGAGAATAATCAGGACCAAAGGTTTAGGCGTGGTAGTCATGGATTCCACTCGTGGCTGAGTTAAAAGAGGGCGATGGAAAAGGGAGTAGGAGTTTAAAGCTAAGTTCCGGCTGCGTCACCGCCGGACGGGGTTTGGCCCACCATAGGGGCTGTGTATACTGGCCGACATTTTAACGCCCTGGAACCTCCTTCAATGGTTGATCACCTGATTGCATTTGCCACCACCCACTATCTGCTCGTCGGTATCTTCGCCGTTCTGCTGGCTCTGCTGATCGCCCATGAGATGAAAGGCGGCGGCCGTAGCCTGAGCACCGGTGAACTGACCGGGCTGGTCAACAAGGACGAGGGCGTGGTGATCGATATTCGTCCGACCAAGGACTTCGCCGCCGGTCACATTGTTGGCGCGTTGAACATTCCTCACGACAAGCTGACCGCTCGCGTCGGTGAGTTGGAGAAGCACAAGTCCAAGACCATCATCCTGGTTGACGCCATGGGCCAGACCGCTGGCACTCACGCTCGCGAATTGATGAAATCGGGCTTCACTGCGGCCAAGCTGTCCGGCGGGATTTCCAGCTGGAAAGGCGACAACCTGCCGCTGGTGAAGTGATATGAGCAACGTCGTCGTCTATTCCAGCGATTACTGCCCTTACTGCTCGCGAGCCAAGTACCTGCTCGAGAACAAAGGCGTGGCCTTCGAAGAGATCAAGGTCGATGGCAAGCCGCAGGTGCGTGCCGCCATGGCCCAGAAAGCCGGGCGTACGTCCGTGCCGCAAATCTGGATCGGTGAGCGCCACATTGGTGGCTGTGATGATTTGTTTGCCCTGGAGCGCGCCGGCAAGCTCGACGCGATGCTCAAGGCCTAATTCCTTCCCTATAAGACCCAAGATCAGAAAGGATCTGAGATGACTGACCAACAGAACACAGCAGCTAGCGAAGAAGACACCTCGCCGCAATTCTCTTTGCAGCGCATCTACGTACGTGACTTGTCTTTCGAAGCCCCGAAAAGCCCTGCGATCTTCCGCCAGCAGTGGGAACCGAGCGTTGGCCTGGATCTGAATACCCGTCAAAAGGCTTTGGAAGCTGACTTCCACGAAGTGGTGCTGACCCTGTCGGTGACCGTGAAGAACGGCGAAAACGGCGAAGTGGCGTTCATCGCTGAAGTGCAACAGGCCGGGATCTTCCTGATCAAGAACCTGGACGACGCTTCGATGAGCCATACCCTGGGCGCGTTCTGCCCGAACATCCTGTTCCCGTACGCTCGCGAAACCCTGGATAGCCTGGTTACCCGTGGTTCGTTCCCTGCTCTGATGCTGGCTCCAGTGAACTTCGACGCGCTGTACGCACAAGAACTGCAACGCATGCAGGCGGCTGGCGAAACTCCGACCGTTCAATAAGCAGCGCTGTTGAAAATCGCGGGCAAGCCCGCTCCCACAGGATCGTGCAAAACCTGTGGGAGCGGGCTTGCCCGCGATTGTTTCTGTCAGACGAAAAAGATCTTCGGGTTATTTGAAGCCGTTTTGCCGCCACGCTTCGTAAACCGCTACCGCCACGGTGTTCGACAGGTTCAGGCTGCGGCAGCCTTCGCGCATCGGTAGCCGCAGGCGTTGCTCGCCGGGCAGGGCGTCCAGTACGTCAGCGGGTAGGCCGCGGCTTTCCGGACCGAAGAGGAACGCATCGCCTTCTGCAAAGCTGGCATCGTGGAACGGCCGCGAGCCCTTGGTGGTAAAGGCGAACAGGCGTGGGTGGCCAAGGCTTTCCAGGCAACTGGCAAGGTCGGCGTGGCGTTGCAGGGTGGCGTATTCGTGATAGTCGAGGCCGGCCCTGCGCAGGCGCTTGTCGTCCATCTCGAAACCCAGCGGTTCGATCAAATGCAGGTGGCAGCCACTGTTGGCGCACAGCCTGATAACGTTGCCGGTATTCGGCGGAATTTCTGGTTGGAAAAGGATGACGTGAAACATGCACGGCTCCGAAGGTAAAGATGACCGGCATTCTACGCCGCAAGCGGACAAGCGTTCGAAACTATTCCCACGGGTGATGGGTTCGCTGGCGATTGTCGGGGTTATGGTGGGATTGATGATCGGTCGCCTGACCACGCCGGATCCCAGCACTTTGCAGCAGGTCGACGTGACGAGCGATGGCCTGGTGCTGTGGTTCAACAACGAACCCAAGGTCCATGGCGAGATCGTGGACGGCAGTGTGGCGCTGTTGTTCAGTGCCGAAGGCAAGGCGCAGAACGGTCAGCTCAAGCTCAACGACAAAGGCGTGAACTGGCGTGTACGTTTGAGTGATGGGGGGTTGTTGCTGACGGTGGTGGCGGCCCGACCGCTTCAGGGCGACTGGGCCGGTAGCGAGGTCGACGACCGCTGGCGACTGGAGATCCATCTCCGAGAGCAATAAAAGAGGGAATCCCCGGCCTGCCTGTACCAAGGTCCCCAAAACGGGAGGGATCACGCGTTGCCTCGTGAACCCGGTGTAAAGAAGGAACCCCTGACCTGCCTGTATCAAGGGCCCCAAAACTGCGTGGCTCGTCGCAAGTGCGGTATGAGCCCGGTGTAAAGAGGGGAATCCCCGGCCTGCCTGTACCAAGGTCCCCGAAACTGGGTAGTGAATCGAATCACTGAAGGGACTATTGCAGGGGGCGTGCCAGCTTTTAACAAGTTGAAACAGAAAGTCGTCGTTGAATGCTGAAAGCCCCGTATTGCGGGGCTTTCGTGTTTTTTCGGTGAGTGTTCGATTGCGAAAAAAGGTGGGATTTGAAGGCAGTGTTTGTGCGCGATTGCGGTTCACGGTGCCTTCAGTCGGTGCACCGAACCCCCAAAAGCATCGCGGGCAAGCCCGCTCCCACAGTATTCAGCGGTGTACACAAAATTGTGAAAGCACCAAAGATCACGGTGGGAGCGGGCTTGCCCGCGAATGGATCTAACGATCAGCGAAGATATACAGGCTGATTAGCCCTCTTCCCCTTCGTCATCATCCCCACCATCAACTTTCATCCCCAGTTCCTTGATCTTGCGAGTCAGGGTATTTCGTCCCCAGCCCAACAAAACCGCAGCATCGCGGCGACGGCCAGCGGTGTGTTTCAGGGCGGTTTCAATCATGATTCGCTCAAAGGCCGGCACGGCGCTGTCAAGCAAGCTCGACTGACCGCGAGCCAGCGCCTGGTCTGCCCACTGGCGCAATGCTTGTTCCCAGTTGGTGACCGGCGCCGAATCCTGCGGCAGGTTCAGCAACTCTGGTGGCAAGTCGCTGATGTGCACTTCACGGCCGGAAGCCATCACCGTGATCCAGCGGCAGGTATTCTCCAGCTGGCGCACGTTGCCGCCCCACGGCAGGTTCTTCAGGTATTCCTCGGTTTCACTTTTCAGCAGCTTCGGCTCAACCGCGAGTTCTTGCGCGGCGCGGCTGAGGAAGTGTTTGGCAAGGGTCGGGATGTCTTCGCGACGGTCCGACAGGCGCGGGATGTGAATGCGGATCACGTTGAGGCGATGGAACAAGTCCTCACGGAATTTCCCCGCGTGCACCAAAGTTTCGAGGTTCTGGTGCGTCGCGGCGATGATTCGCACATCCACCTTGACCGGCGTATGACCGCCAACGCGGTAGAACTCGCCGTCCGCCAGCACGCGCAGCAAGCGGGTTTGCGTATCTGCCGGCATGTCGCCGATTTCGTCGAGGAACAACGTGCCGCCATCAGCCTGTTCAAAACGCCCGCGACGAAGGTTGGCTGCGCCGGTAAACGCGCCCTTCTCGTGACCGAACAGCTCGGATTCCATCAAGTCTTTCGGAATTGCCGCCATGTTCAGCGCAATAAATGGCGACGCCGCGCGAGGGCTGTGGCGGTGCAGGGCATGCGCCACCAGCTCTTTGCCAGTCCCGGATTCACCATTGATCAACACGGTGATGTTGGAGTGGCTCAAGCGCCCGATGGCGCGAAACACTTCCTGCATCGCCGGCGCTTCGCCGATGATTTCCGGGGTGCGGGTCAGGGCGACTGGCACTTCCAGGCCTTGCTGTTCCTGAGCATGCTGGTTGGCGCGCTTGACCAGGGACACGGCTTCGTCGACGTCGAACGGCTTGGGCAGGTATTCGAATGCGCCGCCCTGATAGGACGCGACAGCGCTGTCCAGGTCGGAATGCGCGGTCATGATGATGACCGGCAGCCGTGGGTGTTGCTCGCGAATCCGCGCCAGGAGGTCCAGACCGCTGGCGCCCGGCATGCGGATGTCGGAGATGATCACGTCCGGCTGCTGGCGCGCCAGGCGGCTCATCACGCCATCGGCGCTGTCGAAGCTTTGCGTGGTCATGCCTTCCTGTTGCAAGGCTTTTTCCAGAACCCAACGGATTGATCGGTCGTCATCGACGATCCACACGGTTTCACTACGGCTCATGTCGATGTGGCTCCTTGTTCCAGTGGCAGAAAGATCGAGAAGGTGGTGTGGCCTGGATGGCTGTCACATTCGATCAGGCCCTGGTGCTGGCTGATGATGTTCTGGGTAATGGCCAGGCCCAGCCCGGTACCGTCCGGACGGCCGCTGACCATGGGAAAGAAGATGGTTTCCTGCAGTTCCGCTGGAATACCGGGACCGTTGTCGATGATTTCGATCTTGGTCACCAGTCGATGGCGCACATGGCCGATGGTGAACTGGCGCATGGCGCGCGTACGCAGGCTGATGCGGCCCAGGCGCAGCTCGTTCTGGCTGCTGATGGCCTGCATCGCGTTGCGCACGATGTTCAACACCGCCTGAATCATCTGTTCGCGGTCGATCAGGACGTCCGGAATGCTTGGGTCGTAATCGCGCACCAAGGTAATGCAACCCTGGCTTTCGGCCTCGACCAGGTGGCAGACGCGCTCCAGCACTTCGTGGATGTTGCACATGGCCAGTGACGGCAGCTTGTTGGAGCCGAGCATGCGATCGACGAGGTTACGCAGGCGATCGGCTTCTTCGATGATCACGTTGGTGTAATCGCGCAGGCTTTCTTCCGGCAGTTCACGGGCGAGCAATTGCGCCGCACCACGAATCCCGCCGAGCGGATTCTTGATTTCATGAGCGAGGCCGCGCACCAGCATCTTGCTGGTTTCCTGCTTCGACAGCTGCGCCTCTTCCTTGGTGATCCGCAGCAAGCGATCACGGGGATGGACTTCCAGCAGCAGCATGGTGGCGCCGTTGGCCAGGATCGGAGTCACCGCGTAGTCGACGGTCAGCGTCTGGCCGGTGAGGGCAGTAAGCATCGCTTCGCGCTTGGTGAACGGATGGGCCTGCTCGACTGCCTGGCGCAGAGAATTCAGTGCTTCGGTGGACTCGGTGAACAACTCGCTGATGAACTGTCCATGGCTACGCTGGCCGCTGATGGCCAGCAGCATTTCAGCCGCCGGGTTCATGTACTCGAGGCGCAGTTCGGCGTCGAGCAGGATGGTGGCGGTGGTGAGGTTGTCGAGTAGCAATCGATGCAGTGCGTCGCTAATGGTCATCAGGACCTCTTTTGGAGCAGGGCGCGCGCATGAATAAAGCGCTGATGCGGGGAAAATGCAAAAACCAAACCAAGGCTCCGAAAAGAAGCGTTTAAGGCCTGAAACGGGCGTTTGACGCTCATTTACGTGGCGTTCTGCCAGCTATCACGGGTACTTTCGAACCAAAATGGGATGGGAGTTGGGAACGACGGCGCAATTCGCACCAATACAGTGCGCAATCGTAAGTGACAATTAAAAGAAGCGCAGGAAGGGATTTTTTTCCTCTTCGGGTTTTTCTTTGAGCGGGCATTCGGGTCGCTGACCGTAATCGGTCAGCACGCAGGGTTTGACCTGGCGTTTTTGCGCGAGGGAAATACGCAGCATGTGGAAGGGCTGGTTGGCAGTGCGCTCGACGGTGCGGCCCTGCTCGTCAATGATTTCCACCGACAGGTTGTGGGAGCCGCGGTCGAGGTTGTTCAGGGCAAACACCGGGCTCCGTCCGGGTTCGGACGTGGGCTGGCCGTCCACCAGCAGGCGATAGCGGTGACCTCGTTGCAGGCCGGGTTCGCTGGTGACGCTGACAATCAGTTCACCGGCGCTGCTGCGGACCGTGGCGTCGGGTTCCGGTATCAGCACTCTCAGCATGTCGTAATGAAACGGCGGTGGTGTTGCCGTTTTCTTCCCGGCAATGACGGGTGCTGCGCCGGTCGGGTTGGCGGACATCCGATTGCTCGGCGCCATCGGCACACGTTTGGCGTTGCCCGTGCCGGGTTGATCGGTGAAGACCCGATTGCCCTGGGCGTCGGTATAGGTGAAGACCTCGGCTGCCACGGGCAGCGCGATCAGGCAGGCCAGCAGCAGCCACGCCCTCACGGTTTATGGACCCGTTGCACAGTGAAGGTGATGGTCGGGCTTTGCTGAATGATGCTTTCTCCGTCGATAACCTGAACGGCGAGGCTGTGTTCACCGCGGTCGATGTTGACCAGTTGCAGGATCGGTACGTTGCTCGGCTGGCCGTAAGGTTGATCATCCAGCAACAGCCTGAACAGATGAGGTCCTTGCAGGCGAGGTTTGATCTGCACATTGACCGTGAACGTGCCGTTGTTGGCGCGCAGGGCTTCGGTGGTGGGCAAGTTGGTCAGCTCAAGCACCTCATAGGCGCTCAGTGGCTGCTGACGGTTACTGGCTTCGGCAGCTGGTGCAGGAGGGGCCTGTCGCTCGACGCTGTTCAGGGGTGGCAAGTCGACGGGTTGCGCCTGCACGCCATCGGGCGGCTGATTGCTGTACGCGGTATTGCCGGCGGCGTCGGTGTACTTATAGATCTGCGCTGCGGCAGGCAGGGCGATCAGCAGCAACATCAATAGAAAACCACGACCCATAAAATCGACCAGAAACGAAAGCGTTGGGGTGCAGCATAGGTCAGGGCTGGCGGTTGACCCAAGTTGTTAACATTCGGGTGCATAAAAGCGAGTTCAAAAGATCGCAGCCTTCGGCAGCTCCTACAGGTTGTACGCGTTCCAAAGTAGGAGCTGCCGAAGGCTGCGATCTTTTGACTTTGCCCACAAAAAAGGCCTCCCGAAGGAGGCCTCTTTTTGTCACGCCGCTTGCGCAGGCGCTACCGGATCAGCAGCTGTAGTACAGCTCGTATTCCAGTGGGTGTACGAAGGTACGGACCTTGATTTCTTCTTCGCTTTTCAGGGCGATGTAAGCGTCGATGAAGTCGTCGCTGAAAACGCCGCCTTTGGTCAGGAACGCACGACCTTTGTCCAGCTCTTCCAGGGCTTCTTTCAGGCTGCCGCAAACTTGTGGGATCTCTTTCGCCTCTTCAGGCGGCAGGTCGTACAGGTTTTTGTCAGCTGCATCGCCAGGGTGGATCTTGTTCTGGATACCGTCCAGGCCAGCCATTACCAGGGCAGCGAAGGCCAGGTACGGGTTGGCTGCCGGATCCGGGAAGCGAGCTTCGATACGGCGAGCGCGAGGGCTGGACACGTAAGGAATACGGATCGAAGCGGAACGGTTACGAGCCGAGTAAGCCAGCATCACTGGCGCTTCGAAACCTGGGACCAGACGCTTGTAGGAGTTGGTCGACGGGTTGGTGAAGCCGTTCAGTGCCTTACCGTGCTTGATGATGCCGCCGATGAAGAACAGGGCGGTGTCGGACAGGCCGGCATAGCCTTCGCCAGCGAAGGTGTTCTTGCCTTCTTTAGCGATGGACAGGTGAACGTGCATACCCGAACCGTTATCGCCGTACAGAGGCTTAGGCATGAAGGTAGCAGTACGGCCGTAAGCAACAGCCACGTTGTGTACGCAATACTTCAGGGTCTGAACTTCGTCAGCCTTGGCGACCAGGGTGTTGAACTTCACACCGATTTCGTTCTGGCCAGCAGTTGCCACTTCGTGGTGGTGCACTTCGATGACCAGGCCCATTTCTTCCATGGCGTTGCACATGGAGGTACGGATTTCGTGGTCGTGGTCAAACGGTGGAACCGGGAAGTAGCCGCCTTTGATGCCTGGACGGTGGCCGTGGTTGCCGCCTTCGACGTCCTGGTCAGACATCCACGAACCTTGTTCGGAGATGATTTTGAACATCGAGCCGGAGATGTCCGACTTGAATTTCACTTGGTCGAAGATGAAGAACTCTGGCTCCGGACCAACGAAAACGGTGTCGCCGATACCGGTCGACTTCAGGTATTCCTCGGCACGCTTGGCGATCGCACGTGGGTCACGGTCGTAGCCCTGCATGGTCGACGGCTCGATGACGTCGCACACGATGATCAGCGTTGGGTCTTCGGTGAACGGATCGAGAACGGCAGTGCTGTCGTCCGGCAGCAGGATCATGTCGGAAGCTTCAATGCCTTTCCAGCCAGCGATGGAGGAACCGTCGAACATTTTGCCTTCTTCGAAGAAAGCGTCATCCAGCGCGTCGCGAGCCGGCATGGTCACGTGGTGCTGAGTGCCTTTGGTGTCCGTGAAGCGCAGATCAATCCACTTGACGTCATGATCTTTGATGAGTTGAACCGACTTCGACATAGTGTCCTCCGGGTGGCTTCGGGCTTAAGTAGTGGATGCCCTTAGAATGTGGGTGATGCCGGCGCGAATACTCTGCCAAGGCAACCTGCCTCACAAGGGAGCAAATTGCATGCCAGTGCCCCACCGTGGGTTTTTTGCCCCAAATTCACGCTTATAAAGGCTTGATAAGACGTTTACTGAAAAATATCGCCCTGTAATGTGGCGCTGCTTTCAGTAAATGACCTGTTTTGGTGCGCGCAAAACCTTCTGCACATTAACTGGTTAAACCTTGAGCAATTTCCGCTATAATCCGCGCCCCCCTTTTTCGGCTGGCCCAGCGCGCGCTGTTTTCATGAAACTAATCGTAAAAGTCTTCCCCGAGATCACCATCAAGAGCCGCCCGGTACGGATGCGTTTCATCCGCCAGTTGGCCAAAAACATCCGCACCGTGCTCCGCGACCTGGACCCGGCCGTGGTGGTGAACGGTGTGTGGGACAATCTCGAGCTTGAAACCCGCGTAGCCGAGCCCAAAGTACTGAAGGAGATGACCGAGCGCCTGAGCTGCATGCCGGGTATCGCGCATTTCCTGCAGGTCGACGAGTACCCTTTGGGCGACTTCGACGACATCGTTGCCAAGTGCAAACAGCACTTCGGTGACGCGCTGGCAGGGAAGATTTTTTCGGTGCGCTGCAAGCGTGCCGGCAAGCATGAATTCAGCTCGATGGACGTCGAGAAATACGTCGGCAGCCAACTGCGTCGTCAGTGCGGCGCTGCCGGAATCTCGCTGAAAGAGCCGGAAATCGAAGTTCGCATCGAAATTCGCGACAAACGGTTGTTCGTGATCCACAACCAGCACAACAGCATCGGCGGTTATCCGCTGGGTGCCTTGGAACAGACGCTTGTACTGATGTCCGGCGGCTTCGACTCCACCGTGGCCGCGTACCAGATCATGCGCCGCGGGCTGATGAGCCATTTCTGCTTCTTCAACCTGGGCGGAAGGGCCCATGAGCTGGGCGTGATGGAAGTCGCGCACTTCATCTGGAAGAAGTACGGAAGCTCCCAGCGCGTGTTATTTGTCAGTGTGCCGTTCGAGGAAGTACTGGGAGAAATTCTCGGGAAAGTCGATAACAGTCATATGGGTGTGGTTTTGAAGCGTATGATGTTGCGCGCTGCATCCCGAATCGCTGATCGGCTGGAGATCGAGGCGCTGGTTACCGGCGAAGCGATTTCCCAGGTGTCGAGCCAGACACTGCCGAACCTGTCCGTGATCGACTGTGTGACCGACAAGCTGGTCTTGCGTCCGCTGATCGCCAGTCACAAGCAGGACATCATTGATCTGGCCAACGAAATCGGTACCGCCGATTTCGCCAAGCACATGCCGGAATACTGCGGGGTCATCTCGGTGAACCCCAAGACCCACGCCAAGCGTCCGCGCGTGGAGCATGAAGAGAAAGAATTCGACATGGCGGTCCTTGAGCGTGCGCTCGAGAACGCCAAACTGGTACCGATCGATCGCGTAATCGACGAATTGGGCCAGGACTTGCAGATCGAAGAAGTCAGCGAGGCACTGGCGGGCCAGATCATCATCGACATCCGTCACCCGGATGCCGCTGAAGACGACCCGATGGCAATTGCTGGCATTGAGGTACAGACGATGCCGTTTTATGCATTGAACGCTCGTTTCAAGGAACTGGACCCTACTCGCCAGTACCTGCTGTATTGCGACAAAGGCGTGATGAGTCGCCTGCATGCCCACCATTTGCTCAGTGAGGGGCATGCCAATGTGCGCGTTTATCGACCGAGCTAAGAGCCCGGGGCTGTATGCCTGTGGCCTGCGTCACCGGCCCCCCGACTCTGCCGTCAAGCTGTAACGGCAAGGCCTGACTCTACTGTAAATCGCTGCCAAGACTTGTCAGCACACCGAATCCTCTGATCGAGATACACAAGTGATCGAAAATCTACGCAACATCGCCATCATTGCTCACGTTGACCATGGTAAGACCACCCTGGTAGACAAACTCTTGCGTCAATCCGGCACCCTGGAGCGCAACGAGCTCAACGACGAGCGCGTGATGGACTCCAACGACCAGGAGAAAGAGCGCGGTATTACCATTCTGGCGAAAAACACCGCCATCAACTGGAACGGCTACCACATCAACATCGTGGACACCCCGGGCCACGCCGACTTCGGCGGCGAAGTTGAACGCGTAATGTCGATGGTTGACTCCGTTCTGCTGCTGGTTGACGCTCAAGACGGCCCTATGCCGCAAACCCGTTTCGTGACCAAGAAGGCTTTCGAAGCCGGCCTGCGTCCAATCGTGGTCATCAACAAGGTTGACCGTCCAGGCGCACGTCCGGACTGGGTTCTGGACCAGATCTTCGACCTGTTCGACAACCTCGGTGCTACCGAAGAACAGCTGGACTTCAAAGTCGTCTACGCCTCGGCCCTGAACGGCATTGCCGGTCTGGAACACACCGACATGGCTGAAGACATGACCCCGCTGTACCAGTCGATCGTCGACAACGTACCAGCACCGAAAGTTGACCGTGATGGTCCGTTCCAGATGCAAATCTCGGCACTGGACTACAACAGCTTCCTGGGCATCATCGGCGTTGGCCGTATCGCTCGTGGTCGCGTCAAGCCGAACACCCAGGTTGTTGCGATCGATGCAGACGGCAAGCGCCGTAACGGTCGTATCCTGAAGCTGATGGGTCACCACGGTCTGCACCGTATCGACGTTGAAGAAGCAGCTGCCGGCGATATCGTCTGCATCAGCGGCTTCGACCAGTTGTTCATCTCCGACACTCTGTGCGACCCACTGAACGTCGAAGCGATGAAGCCGCTGACCGTTGACGAACCAACCGTTTCGATGACCTTCCAGGTTAACGACTCGCCGTTCTGCGGCCGTGAAGGCAAGTTCGTCACCAGCCGTAACATCAAAGAGCGTCTGGACAAAGAACTGCTCTACAACGTTGCCCTGCGCGTTGAAGAAGGCGACACCGCCGACAAGTTCAAAGTCTCCGGCCGTGGTGAGCTGCACCTCTCGGTACTGATCGAAACCATGCGTCGCGAAGGCTTCGAAATGGGTGTTGGTCGTCCGGAAGTGATCATCCGCATGGTTGATGGCGTCAAGCACGAACCGTACGAAAACGTGACCATCGACCTGCCAGAAGAATCGCAAGGTTCGATCATGGAGCAGATCGGTATCCGTAAAGGCGACCTGACCAACATGGTTCCGGATGGCAAGGGCCGTGTGCGCCTTGAGTACAACATCCCGGCTCGCGGCTTGATCGGTTTCCGTAACGAGTTCCTGACCCTGACCTCCGGTGCAGGCATCCTGACCTCGATCTTCGACCGTTACGACGTGATGAAGTCCGGCGACATGTCCGGCCGTCAGAACGGCGTGCTGGTTTCGGTTGCTACCGGTAAGGCTCTGACTTACTCGCTGGAAACCCTGCAAGCTCGCGGCAAATTGTTCCTGGGTCACGGTGAAGACGTGTACGAAGGTCAAATCGTCGGCATCAACAGCCGCGACAACGACCTGGGCGTTAACCCAACCAAAGGCAAGAAGCTCGACAACATGCGTGCCTCGGGTAAAGACGAAACCATCGCTCTGGTTCCGCCTATCCGTTTCACCCTGGAACAAGCTCTGGAATTCGTTCAAGAAGACGAATTGTGCGAAGTGACTCCTAAGTCCATCCGTCTTCGTAAGAAGATCCTGGGCGAAAGCGAGCGTACCCGCGCTGCCAAGAAGTCCGGTAACTAAGTCATTTAGTTAGCTGACAAAAAAACGCCCCCGACCGCAAGGTCGGGGGCGTTTTTGTTTGTCTGGAGCAAATTCAAAAGATCGCAGCCTCGTTTCACTCGACAGCTCCTACGGGCATGCGCATAACCCTGTAGGAGCTGTCGAGTGAAACGAGGCTGCGATCTTTTAGGGTTTAAAACTTCTCGAGGGTACGGCGCGAGTTGCTGGTTTCACGCGCCACTTCTTTGGGCTTGTAAGCGCAATAGCCCGGCCGCGGGCCGATTTTTGGGTGATTGCGGCAAGTATCCGGGCGCTTTTCATAAATAGTGCACAGACGACTCTTACGATCCAGGTACAGGCAATCGTTATTGCTCATGCGCTGGAGGGTGAAGATCTCGGACTTCTGGTTGTAGCGCTCGACGATCCCTTCCTTCTGCAAACGCTTGGCGATGTTCTTCGCCGGTTCGCCGCGCTCGAACTCGTCGACGATGCCGATACGGATCAGATCCTTGATCTTGACCTCGACCGGCAGGGTGCAGCAGCTGGATATGCACGAACCGCACATCGGCGCAGAGTACTTGGCCCAGGTATCGAGGCGATCGATCTCAGCAGCGGCGATCAGATTGGACTTCATCATCGGTTGTTACCAGCGTGTGCATCAGGGCGCGCGATCATACCGGGACTGGTGGATTTTTGAACAACCTTTCGCCAGATTTTTTCGCATATCGCTTCTCAACCGCCATATTTCGGCACGGGCCCTGCATTATTTCCAGCACATGACTCTTTAATGTCGACCTATCTCGCACTAACGGGAAAAACTGCCGAACCAGAGTTCCAACGACCTGTCAGACCGTCTAGGCTCAACTACTCCACGCTCGCTCGAGGTCCTATCGATGACTCAAGAACCACTTGTTCGCGAAGCAGAGGTGGCCGCATTTCGCGACGCCGTCTTGACCAAACTCACCTATGCGGTGGGCAAAGACCCCGATCACGCCTTCGACCACGACTGGTTCGAAGCCATTGCCCTGGCCGCGCGCGATCACATGGTCGAGCACTGGATGGATCACACGCGGCAGATCTACCGCAAAGGTCAGAAGCGCGTTTATTACCTCTCCCTTGAATTTCTTATCGGCCGTCTGCTCTACGACAGCCTGAGCAACCTCGGCCTGCTCGATGTTGCCCGCGAAGCCATGACCGAACTCGGCGTCGACATTGAACGCATTCGTTTGCTGGAACCCGACGCAGCCCTGGGCAACGGTGGCCTGGGCCGTCTGGCAGCGTGCTTCATGGAAAGCATGTCGACCCTCGGCATTGCCGGACATGGCTATGGTATTCGTTACGAGCACGGCTTGTTCCGCCAGGCCATCGTCGATGGCTGGCAACAAGAGCAAACCGAACACTGGCTCGATTTCGGTAACCCGTGGGAGTTCGAACGGCCGGAAGTGGTGTACCCCATCGGCTTCGGTGGCAGCGTTGAGACCGTCACTGATGAGGCCGGCAAGTCCAAGCAGGTGTGGACGCCGGTGGAAACCGTTCGCGCCATTGCGTACGACACACCGGTAGTCGGCTGGCGCGGGGCGAGCGTCAACACGCTGCGCCTGTGGCGTGCCCGCGCCATGGAAGATTTGCACCTGGAACGTTTCAACGCCGGTGACCACTTGGGCGCCGTCGCCGAAGTCGCCCGGGCAGAAAGTATTTCCCGCGTGCTCTACCCCGCAGACAGCACTGAAGCCGGTCAGGAGCTGCGCCTGCGTCAGGAGTATTTCTTCGTCGCCGCGTCCTTGCAGGATCTTCTGCGGCGCCACCGCAACATGCACACCTCGGTGCTGACCCTGGGCGACCATGCGGCGATCCAGCTCAACGATACGCACCCCTCGATTGCGGTGGCCGAGCTGATGCGGCAACTGGTCGACGTCTATGACGTCGCCTGGGATGCTGCGTGGCAGGTCACGGTGGATACGCTCTCGTACACCAACCACACGCTGCTGCCGGAAGCGCTGGAAACCTGGCCGGTCGGCCTTATGGAACGCATGCTGCCACGGCACATGCAGATCATTTACCTGATCAACGCCCAGCACATCGACTCGCTTCGGGCCAAAGGCATTCACGACTTCGACGTTTTGCGCGCGGTGTCGCTGATCGAGGAAGACAACGGCCGCCGTGTACGCATGGGCAACCTCGCATTCCTGGGCTCACACAGCGTCAACGGCGTGTCGGGCCTGCACACCCAGCTGATGCGCAAAACCGTGTTCTCCGAACTGCACAAGCTCTACCCGGAGCGGATCAACAACAAGACCAACGGCATCACCTTCCGCCGCTGGCTCTACCAGGCCAACTCCGAACTCACGTCCATGCTGGTCGACGCATTGGGCCCCGACTTGCTGGATAACCCGGAAGAGCGCCTGCTCGACCTGGAACCTTTCTCCGAGAAACCGGCGTTCCTCAAGGCCTTCGCCGAGCAGCGCCTGCACAGCAAAAAAGCCCTGGCGTACATCATTCATGAGCGACTCGGAGTGGCAGTCAACCCGGCCGCCCTGTTCGACGTGCAGGTCAAACGGATCCACGAATACAAACGCCAGCTGCTCAACCTGCTGCACACCGTGGCGCTCTATCAGGCGATTCGTGCGGAGCCGGAAATCGACTGGGTGCCGCGTGTGAAGATTTTCGCCGGCAAAGCGGCGGCCAGTTATCACCAGGCCAAGCTGATCATCAAATTGACCAACGACATCGCCCGGGTGGTCAACAACGACCCGACCGTGCGCGGCTTGCTCAAAGTGGTGTTCCTGCCCAACTACAACGTCAGCCTGGCGGAGAGCATTATTCCGGCCGCGGATCTGTCGGAGCAGATCTCCACCGCCGGCTTCGAAGCGTCGGGCACCAGCAACATGAAATTCGGCCTTAACGGCGCGTTGACGATCGGTACTCTGGATGGCGCCAACGTGGAAATGTGCGAGCGCATTGGTGCCGAGCATATGTTCATTTTCGGCCTCAGCGCCCAGCAGGTGGAAGCGCGCAAACAGAACCACGAGTTCAATGCGACACCGGACATCGCGGCGTCTCACCGACTCAATGACGTGCTGCAAGCGATTCGCGGCGGGGTGTTCTCGCCGGATGATCCGTCCCGTTATGCAGGTTTGATTGATTCGTTGATCGACTACGACCGCTTCCTGGTCTGCGCCGATTTCGATTCCTACTGGGACGCGCAGATGCGGGTCGAAGCGCATTGGCACGATTCCAAAGAATGGTGGCGCTCGGCAGTGCTGAACACGTCGCGGATGGGCTGGTTCTCTTCCGACCGGACGATTCGCGAGTACGCCACGGAAATCTGGAAAGCGCTGGAGTAAGTCTTCGCCTGGCTCGATATACTGGCGTGCCGGAAAAGATCGCAGCCTTCGGCAGCTTCTACAGGATCGTGTCTTGCCACGCCTTTGTAGGAGCTGCCGAAGGCTGCGATCTTTTAGTGTCGGGCTGCGCTAATCTTCCCGGATTGGCCAATGCGCTTAGGGATATCGACCATGCAATGGATTTTCATGCTGATAGGGCTGGTGCTCGGCTGGATACTCGACGAGTCGTTCAGCGATGCGCTGCTGGGCGCGTTGCTCGGTCTGGGTATGGGTCAAGCCATCCGTATCAACCGTCTGGATTCGCAAACCGCCGCCCAGCATCTGTTGCTCGAGCAAACGCAGGCCACGTTGACTTCGGTTCAGCAGCGGCTGGCATGGCTGGAGACGTCTGGCGTCAAAGCGCCTGAACGCAGCGAACCGGCGCCTGAATTCATTCTCGATGAAATCCCCGTTGAGTCTCCAGAGCTGATCTGGGAGCTACCTCCCGAACTCGAACCCGTCACCGCCGCGTCCACTGAAGCCAGTCGACCCCTGCCTGTGGACGCCTGGAAGCCAGAACCGGTCTCCCGCGAACCCCAGGAGCCTGCCGCCCCACGCGGCCCCAACTTCATCGAGCGCGCCATCAACGGTGCTCGAGCCTGGTTGTTCGACGGCAACACCGTGCTGCGCGTTGGCGTGGTGCTGTTGTTTCTCGGGCTGGCGTTTCTGCTGCGCTATGCCACTGAAGGCATGGTGGTGCCGATCGAACTGCGTTATGCCGGGGTAGCTGGCGCCGCCTTGGGCTTGCTCGGTTTAGGTTGGTGGCTGCGCACGCGCAACAGGCAATATGCGCTCATGTTGCAAGGCACCGGGATCGCGGTGTTGTACCTGACAGTATTTGCCGCGATGCGCTTGCACCCGTTGCTCGACCCTGGTGCCGCATTGGGATTGCTGGTGGCAGTGACGGTGTTCTCGGCGATCCTCGCTATCACTCAGGATGCATTGGGCCTGGCCGCTGTTGCGGCACTCGGCGGTTTCGCCGCGCCGATTCTGACGTCGACTGGCGCAGGTAACCATGTCGCCCTGTTCAGCTACTTCGCGTTACTCAACGCCGGCATTCTCGGCATTGCCTGGTTCAAGGCCTGGCGACTGCTGAACCTGATTGGCTTCGTCGGCACCTTCGGCATCGGTTTCGCCTGGGGATTGCGCTCCTATACGCCGGAACTGCTGTGGAGCACCGAGCCGTTTCTTGTCCTGTTCTTCCTGATGTACCTGGCCATCGGCTTGCTGTTTGCCCGGCGCAAACTGCTGGAGATGAGCGACGCGCCCGAGAACGACAGTCGCGAGGCGCTGTTGCGCTGGTCGGCGCGCAAGGGTGATTACGTCGACGGCACGATGCTGTTTGGTCCGCCACTGGTGGGCTTCGGTTTGCAGTTCGCGCTGGTCCAGCATCTGGAGTTCGCGGCGGCGTTCAGCGCGCTGGCGCTGGGCATGATCTACATGGGGCTGGCGCGTTTACTGAGTGGTGGTCGGGCGTTGCTGTTAGCGGAAACCTGCCTGGCACTCGGCGTGATTTTTACCAGCCTGGCGATTCCGTTGGGGCTCGACGCTCGCTGGACCTCGGCCGCTTGGGCCGTGGAAGGTGCGGGCATCTTCTGGCTCGGCCTGCGTCAACAACGACCGTTGGCTCGTGCCTTTGCCTTGCTGCTGCAATTGGGCGCGGCAGCGGCATTTCTCAGCGAGCTGCGCGGCGGCGAAAGTAGCCTGCTCGATGGGGCACCGCTCGGTGCATTGATGCTCGGCGTGGCGCTGCTGTTCAGCTTCTACCAATTGCGCAAAGCGACGCCGGAACAGACCTCGGAATGGGAACGCAAAGGGCTGCCTGTGTTGGCGTGCCTGGGTTTGACGTTCCTCTATCTGTTGGCGCCGTTGTTCTTCTTCACACAAGGCACGACGATCAGTTGGGCGCTCGCCGGTCTGGCCACCTTGTTCGTCGGGCTGCGCCTGCAATCACGCACCTTCCTGTTCAGCGCATTTGCCGTGCAGTTGCTGGGCGGTGCGTTGTTCCTGATGCGGCTGCAAGGTTCGAGTGGCGAGACAGGCGCCGTATTCAGCGCCGGTTGGAGCGGCTTGCTCAGCGCGTCGTTGATCGGCCTGGCGCTGATTGCCGGGATGTTGCTGGCGGCAAAGGACGAAATGGTGCGCAGTGATCCGCGGCTGTTGCGCGGTTTGTCGGTGGTGTTGCTGGCGGGTCTGGTGCTGATCAACCTGGCGGTGCTGTTCGTTCTGCCTTGGCAAACAGCGAGCGCCGTGTGGGCGGCCAGCGGGCTGTTCATCATCTGGCTGAGCCTGTATCTGACGCAGCGAGTGAGCTTTATCTTCGGTCTGCTGTTGCAGGTGATCGGCGGCACGGCGTTTTTGCTGTCGGGTCCGCAGCTGTTCGGTGCGTTGGCCAGCGAGGGTCTGCGACCCCTGGCACACGGCGGTTTCTGGACGCCACTGGTCTTGGGTCTGGCGGCATTGATCGGCGCCTGGCGCTTGCAACTCGGCACCCATGCCTCGGCGTTCGATTCGCTCAGCTTGCAGCGTTTGTCCCAGGTGTTGCTGGTGTGGGGCGCGGGTTGGTGGGCGTTGGCGTGGGGGCTGGAAATCCTGCGGTTTGCGCCGGTGGGCCTGCAAGCGACTTTGCTGCTGGTCGCCACGGCAGTGAGCGTTGCGTTGTGGACGTGGTTGGCGTTGCGCCTTGAATGGTCATCGCTGGGCTTGCTTTGTCTCTCGCTGATACCGGCGGCTGGTCTGGTGCTGCTCGACGCCTTGTACGCCCGTTTCCACCCGGCTGCCAATGTCGGCTGGCTGGCGTGGGCCGCCGTGTTCGCCGTGCACTTCATCTCCGTGCGGCGCCTGGCGCCCATGCTGGCGCCCCGTGCGATCAGCGCCGCCCATGTGCTCGGCGCCTGGCTGTTGATCGGCGTGCTGGCCCTGGAGTTGCGTTACGGCTTGCTGCTGTTGTCCGAGCAATACAACGCCTGGCGCTGGCTGGGCTGGGCGATTCTGCCAAGCCTGTACCTGGTGCTGATGGCCGCGCCGCGCAATTGGCCATGGCCGGTGTCCGCCTATTCTCGTGAATACCGTCTCTACGCGGCGGCGCCTCTGGCGTTGCTGATGCTCGGCTGGTTCTGGCTGGCGAATATTGTCAGCGACGGCACCGCCGAGCCCTTGCCCTATGCGCCGCTGATCAACCCGCTGGAGCTGGGGCTGCTGTTCGCGTTGTTCGGCGTGTTCGTCTGGTCCCGATACGCCGTGACGCAACTGGCGATCCGCAAGCCTTTCGTTGATCTCGCCAGCCAACTGGTCGCAGGTGTCTCGCTGTTTGCCTTCTTTACCGCGCTGGTGATGCGCACCGCTCATCATTGGGGTGGTGTTCCATTCGAGCTGGATGCGCTGCTGGCATCCATGCTGGTGCAGGCGGGGCTGTCGATCGTGTGGACCTTGATGGCGTTGAGCTTGATGATTGGCGGCCATCTGCGTCATCGCCGCGAAGTCTGGCTGATCGGTGCGGCGCTGATCGGCGTCGTGGTCGCCAAACTGTTCTTTGTCGAATTGAGTAACCGCGGCGGACTGGCGCGGATCGTGTCGTTCATCGGCGTGGGTGTGTTGCTGTTGGTGGTCGGCTATTTCGCCCCGCTGCCACCCAAGCGTGCCGAAGCTGCGCCGGAGGCGGATAAGCCCGCCCCGCAAACCGAAGGAGTGTCGTCTTGAGTCAGAAGCTGAACCTGGGATGGTTGGGTGCCGTTGCGTTGGGTGTGGCGCTCACGGCCAATGCTCAGGAAAAACCGGCGGATTTCACCACGCAGGTGCCCTTGTCGGTGAGCGGGGAAGGGCCGTGGTATCGCCTTGAGCTGCCGTTGAATGTGCAATTGAATGCACGCCAGACAGATCTTAGCGATGTGCGCGTCTTCAACGCTGCCGGTGAGCCACAGGCCTACGCCTTGGTTCGGGCGTCGGCGCAATCCAGCGAGCAACGTGTGCTGTCCGATGTGAAATGGTTCCCGCTGTACAGCGCCGCCGATTCCACCGAACGCGCGCCGGGTGTGCGGGTGCAATCGACCGCCAACGGCACGCTGGTCGAAGTGCAGCCATCCAGCCAACTCGAGGCCGGCGAAGAAGTGCTGCGTGGCTGGTTGCTGGACGCCAGCGCCATCAAAGCGCCGTTGCAGCAATTGATCCTCGACTGGACCAGCGATCGCGACGGCTTCCAGCGATTCAGCATCGAAGCCAGCGATGATCTGCAGCACTGGCAATCCTGGGGCGACGGGCAAGTCGCGCGCCTGACGTTTGCCGACGAACGGGTCGAGCAACGTGAAGTCAGTTTGCCGGGGCAGACGGCGCGTTACCTGCGCCTGCTCTGGAGCTCACCACAATCGGCACCTGCCTTGACCTCGGCACAAGTCGAAAGCGTCGGTGCGCGCAACGTGCCGCAGCCGTTGGTCTGGTCGCAACCGTTGGCGGGCAGCAGCGTGAAGGCGGGTGAATACACCTGGCAATTGCCGATGGGATTGAATGTCGAGCGCGTTCAGGTCGAGTTGAGTCAGCCCAACAGTCTGGCGCCAGCCATTGTGTCCGGCCGTCGGGAAAGCAGTCTGCCGTGGCAAGCATTAAGCACCGGGTTGCTCTATCGCCTGACCCAGAATGGCCAGGACGTGATGCAAAACGAGCTGCAACTGCCGGGGCAAACCGTGCAGCAGTTGAAGCTTGTGGTGGACGAACGTGGTGGTGGTTTGGGAACGCAAGCGCCGACGATCCGTTTCGCCGTACGATCGACGCAGTTAGTGTTCCTGGCGCGCGGCACCGGGCCTTACACGCTGGCGCTGGGCAGTGCGACGGCGAAGGCGGCGAACCTGCCGTTGTCGACGTTGATCCCGGATTACAAGGCGGCGAAATGGGTGGCGTTGGGCAAGGCGTCGGTTGAAGGCGCAGCCGTGTTGAGTACTACTTCGACGGTGACAGCGGCCGCTACGACGGACACGAACTGGAAGAAGTTCGGGTTGTGGGCGGTGTTGCTGTTGAGCGTGTTGTTTCTGGCGGCGATGGCGTTCAGTTTGTTGCGTAAACCGCCCGTCAAGCCGTGAAGACCGGTGCTGCGCACCATCGCGAGCAGGCTCACTCCCACAATGAGTACGCGTGACACTGTAGGAGCGAGCCTGCTCGCGATAGCGGTTCAATGGTCGGTAAAAATGCCCGTTTCGAACTACGCTAAACCCCGCGCATGAACTCTATTCGGCATCTCACGTCTGATAGGAGGAAATGCGCCCCGACTCGCGTTAAACTGCGCGGGTTTTCAGTCCCCCATTCCACCGGAGCCTTCCATGTCCCGCGTTACCCTGAGTCGCTATCTGATTGAGCAGACCCGTAGCAACAACACGCCTGCCGATCTGCGTTTCCTGATCGAAGTGGTGGCGCGCGCCTGTAAAGAAATCAGCCACGCCGTTTCCAAAGGCGCCCTGGGCGGTGTTCTGGGCAGCATGGGCACCGAAAACGTCCAAGGTGAAGTGCAGAAGAAACTCGACGTCATCTCCAACGAGATCCTGCTCGAAGCCAACGAATGGGGCGGTCACCTGGCCGGCATGGCGTCCGAAGAAATGGACAATGCCTACCAGATCCCGGGCAAATACCCGAAAGGCGCCTACCTGTTGGTATTCGACCCGCTGGACGGTTCGTCGAACATCGACATCAACGCACCGGTCGGTACCATCTTCTCGGTACTGCGTTGCCCGAGCGAATACCTGAGCCAGAACGAAGCGCTGAATGAAAAAGCCTTCCTGCAGCCAGGCACCGAGCAGGTTGCTGCCGGTTATGCCATCTACGGTCCGCAAACCATGCTGGTGCTGACCCTGGGCGACGGCGTGAAAGGCTTTACCCTGGACCGTGAAATGGGCAGCTTCGTACTGACTCACGAAGACATCACGATCCCGGAGTCCACTCAGGAGTTCGCGATCAACGCCTCCAACCAGCGTCACTGGGAAGCGCCGGTACAGCGCTACGTCGGCGAACTGCTGGCTGGCGATGAAGGGCCGCTGAAAAAGAACTACAACATGCGCTGGGTCGCCGCGATGGTCGCCGATGTGCACCGTATCCTGACCCGTGGTGGTTTGTTCATGTACCCACGTGACAGCCGCGAGCCGTCGAAGCCGGGCAAGCTGCGCTTGATGTACGAAGCCAACCCGATGTCGTTCCTGGTTGAACAGGCTGGCGGCGCTTCCACCGACGGCCACCAGCGCATCCTCGACATTCAGCCTGAAGGCCTGCACCAGCGCGTAGCGGTGTTCCTCGGCTCGAAAGAAGAAGTTGAACGCGTCACGGCTTACCACAAGGAATAAACATGACCGCGCCCTGGCAGCCGTTGCTTGAATGGTGGTTCGGAGATTGCGAATCATCCACCGAGGTGGCGGCACAGAAGGGCAAGTTGTGGTTCGGCAAGCGTGACAGCCAGGACCTCGAAGCGCGCGAGCGTTTCGGGGACTGGGTCGAACAGGCACTGGCCGGCGGATTGACCGAGTGGACGCAACGTCCCGAAGGTTGGCTGGCCCTGGTGTTGCTGCTCGATCAAGTTCCGCGAATGATCTTTCGCGACACTCCAAAATCCTTTTCAGGCGATCCAAGGGCTCAGGCACTGGTAGCGCAGGGCATTGCTGCGGATTTCGATCGGCAATTGCGGCCTATCCAGCGGGTGTTCATCTATCTGGTGTTTGAGCACTGCGAGAATCTGGCGGTGCAGAACGAGTGCATCTCGCGCTACATCGATCTGGTGGCGCAACAGCCTGAAGACGACCGGGCGCTGTTTGCCGATTACCTGGATTACGCCGAGAAGCATCAGAAGGTGATCGCGCAGTTCGGGCGGTTTCCGCATCGCAATGCGGTGTTGGGGCGGGAGTCTACGGCTGAGGAGTTGGAGTTTCTTTCGAAGCCTGGTTCCAGGTTTTAGATTTTAGTTGCGGCTGATGCCGTCATCGCTGGCAAGTCGAATCGTCGCACCGCAGCTCCCACAGGGGGCTGTGCCGTCCACTTAATGCGTGTCCGCCACAGATAATTGTGGGAGCTGGCTTGCCAGCGAAGGGGCCTGTAAATCTGGCTCAGATTCTGAAGCTGCCGACCAGCTGCTTCAACCGCGTCGCCTGCTGCTCAAGGTCTGCACACGCGCGTAAAGTCGACTGCAGGTTCTCCACGCCTTCCTGGTTCAACGTGTTGATCTCGGTAATGTCGACGTTGATCGACTCCACCACGGCCGTCTGTTCTTCCGTTGCCGTGGCCACCGACTGGTTCATCCCGTCGATCTCACCGATACGCTGAGTCACGCTACCGAGCCGTTCACCAGCCTGATTGGCAATGCCAACGCTGCTTTCACTCTGGCGCTGGCTGTCGGTCATGGTGCTGACCGCTTCACGCGCACCGACCTGCAACTCCTCGATCATCTTCTGCACTTGCTGCGCAGAATCCTGAGTGCGGTGCGCAAGGTTGCGCACCTCGTCAGCCACCACGGCGAAACCACGACCTGCTTCGCCGGCACGGGCCGCTTCGATGGCGGCGTTCAACGCCAGCAAATTGGTCTGCTGCGAGATGCTGGTAATCACTTCCAGGATCTGCCCGATGTTCACGGTGTTGCTGTTGAGCGTTTCGATGTTGCCGCATGAATCGCTGATCTTCGCTGACAGTTGCTGCATCGCGGCGATGGTCTTGTCGACCACCTGCTGG
Organism: Pseudomonas sp. MDV22-iso1; assembly: GCF_058145095.1. NCBI lineage: Bacteria > Pseudomonadati > Pseudomonadota > Gammaproteobacteria > Pseudomonadales > Pseudomonadaceae > Pseudomonas > Pseudomonas sp. MDV22-iso1. The sequence continues at coordinate 5,918 of NZ_JBYVMF010000009.1, read as the reverse complement.
CCGTCTTCCGCCAGGGCGCGGGCGTCGCTCGAATGCTGAGAGGCGAGGGCGGCGTTCTGCGCGATTTCCTGCGCGGCGGCACCCAGTTCGTTGATCGCCGCAGCCACACTGCTGGTGCGCGAGGCTTGCTGGTCGGAATTGAACATCGACGAATTCGAGGCAGCCACCACACGTAGCGCCACTTCGTTGACCTGACCCGTTGCCGAAGCCACTTCGCTGATCGATGTGTGAATGCGTTCCACAAAGCGGTTGAACGAAGTCCCCAGGGCGCCGAATTCATCATGGCCGTGGATGGTCAGGCGTTTCGTCAGGTCACCTTCGCCTTCGGCGATGTCGTGCATGGCGCGGCCCATGGTCAGCAGCGGCTGCATCAGGAAGCTGATCAGCATGCCCAGCAGCGCGATGATGATGACCACCGCGATGACCATGGCGATGATCGCCGACGTGCGAAATTCGCTGAGCATCGAGAACGCGGTGTCCTGATCGAGCACCAGCGCCACGTACCAGTCCGCCGACGGCACGCCGTTGACGTGGGTGAAGGAGATGAACTGGCTTGTGCCATCGATCTCGACTTCTTTCATGCCAGGGCTGACGTTTGGCGCACCGTACGGGTAGGCGTCGGCCAGGCTCTTGAGCACCAGTTTGCTGTCCGGGTGAATCAGAATCTTGCCATCAGCGCTGACGATGAATGCGTGGCCATGGCCGCCGAAATTCAGGGAGTTGATGATCGCGCTGACGCTGGACAGGTCGATGTCCGCACCTGCAACGCCAATCATCTGGCCCTGGCGCTGAACCGGAGTGGCCACGGTGATTACCAGCTTGCCGGAGGACGCAGCGATGTACGGTTCGGTGACGATGGTCTGTTGCGCGCTGTTGGCCGCCTTATACCAGCCACGGGCGCGAGGATCGTAGTCCGCAGCGCGATTGCCGGCCGGAACCGAGAACATCACGCCGTCGCTGCCGCCGAAGTAGCTCAGCTGGAAATTGCTGGTGTAGGCCGGAAGGTCGATAACCCGCTTGAGGCTGGCCGGGGCGCTGCCGTCCGCGGCGATCTGCTGGGACAGCGATTGCAGCAACTGAATGCGGCTTTCCAGCCAGGTCTGAATGTTGCTGGTGGTCAGGCTGCCGAGTTCCTGCATCGACGCTTCGGTACTGCTGCGCAAGGTCTGGCGCTGGCGGTAGTCGTTGAACAGGATGAAACAGGCAAATGCAACGGCCACCACGAGGGCAGCAGCCAACAGGATCTTGTGGCTGAACTTCATGTTTCTGGTCATTAAATGAGCTACCGCGGAGGGGCTGATCAACAGGGGGGCTTGCGCTGCTTCTATGTCGACCGGTCGGCGCCAAAGATTAGGCGTCTTTGTCGAAAATCGACGAAATGTTCATTGGCGCGAGAAAGTCGCTGATTTTTCGGCAAATGGCAGACGAGCGGCCTGATAAATAGCCGGACCTGCGGGGAACCAGATAGGGGTTTTCTCTTCTAAGCTTCTGCTTGGCAGCCATGCCAACCCCCTTCGCCCCAGGAGCTACACCATGTCGCTGCGCTCTATCGCCCTGCTTTCGTTCTGCGTGTTGTTGGCCGCATGCAGCAAGGTCAATCAGGAAAACTACTCGAAGTTGTCTGCCGGTATGCCCAAGGCCGAGGTTGAAAACCTGCTGGGTAAACCCGCCGATTGTTCGGGCGCGCTGGGCATGTCCAGTTGCACCTGGGGCGACAAGAACAGCTTTATCAGCGTGCAATACGCCGGTGACAAAGTGTTGATGTTTTCTGGCCAAGGCCTGAAGTAAACCGGGGCTACGCGCCCACGGGAGAAAAACAATGAAGCGGTTATTTTTTGTACTTTTAGCGGGCCTGGTATTGGCCGGCTGCGCCACTTCTGGCGAAGATCCGTTGGCGCCGAAAACCGTCAACAGCGTCAACCTCAAGAAGTATCAGGGCACCTGGTATGAGTTGGCGCGCTTGCCGATGTATTTCCAGCGCAACTGCGCGCAATCCGAAGCCCATTACACGCTCAAGCCCGACGGTAATGTGTTGGTGCTCAACCGTTGCCTGACGGCGGACTGGCAATGGGAAGAAGCCAAGGGCACGGCTTATCCACAGGTGCCGGGCAAGACCGACAAGTTGTGGGTCGAGTTTGATACCTGGTTTTCGCGATTGCTGCCGGGTGTAGCGAAAGGGCAATACTGGGTGTTGTACGTCAGCGACGACTACAAGACCGCCATCGTCGGCGATCCGAGCCGCCGGTATCTCTGGCTGCTGTCCCGGACGCCTTCGGTCAATGGTGTAGTGCGTGAAGAACTGCTGAGCAAGGCGCGTCAGCAGGGTTACGACACCACGCGGCTGATCTGGCGGGCGTCGGATACGCAGATGGCCAAGACCTCGAACTAAAGGTTACCGAAGATCAAAACTGTGGGAGCGAGCCTGCTCGCGATAGCGGTCTGTCAGTCAACATCTCCGTTGGATATGACAACCTCATCGCGAGCAGGCTCGCTCCCACATTTTGTTTTGCGTTAACCGAGGAGATCGCGCAGGACCTGAGTGAACGCCCGGCTGCTTTCTTCCTCATCCGCATGACGTCCGTTACGCACGACCCACTGGCCGTTGACCAGTACATCACGCACTTGACGATCGCCTCCGGCAAACAGCCAACGGTTCAAAATCCCGTCGCCACTGGCCGTGGCCAGGTACGGATCATTGCCGTCCAGCACCAGCCAGTCAGCGCGCTTGCCCACTTCCAGAGCGCCAATCGGCTGGCCCAGCGCCTGCGCGCCGCCGTCCAGTGCCGCGTCGTATAACGTACGGCCGACCATCGGCTGATCCGCGCCATACAACCGGTTACGCCGCTGATCGCGTAGTCGCTGGCCATATTCCAGCCAGCGCAACTCTTCCACCACGCTCAATGACACATGGCTATCGGAACCGATGCCCATGCGCCCGCCCTGCGCGAGAAAATCCACCGCCGGAAAGATCCCGTCGCCGAGGTTGGCTTCGGTGGTCAGGCACAGCCCGGCAATGGCGCGACTCTTGGCCATCAGCGTGACTTCTTCCGGGTTGGCGTGGGTGGCGTGGACCAGGCACCAGCGCTGATCGACTTCAGTGTTTTCGTACAGCCATTGCAGCGGACGGCGACCGCTCCAGCTCACGCAGTCATCGACTTCCTTTTGCTGCTCGGCGATGTGGATGTGCACGGGGCATTGCTTGTCGCTGGCGGCGAGCACTTCGCTGATCTGCTGCGGGGTGACCGCTCGCAACGAGTGGAAGCACAAACCAAGGGATTGCGCCGGTTGTTGCGCCAGGATCGGCTGCAAGCGCGACTGCAGCTTGAGGTAGTTCTCGGTGCTGTTTATAAAACGGCGCTGACCCTCATTTGGTGCCTGGCCGCCGAACCCGGAGTGGCTGTAGAGCACCGGCAACACCGTCAGGCCGATGCCGGCAGAGGCGGCGGCCTGGCTGACGCGCAGAGCCAGCTCGGCAGGGTCTGCGTAAGGCTGGCCGTTGAGGTCGTGATGCACGTAATGAAATTCAGCGACGGACGTGTAGCCCGCCTTGAGCATTTCGATGTACAGCTGACGGGCAATGACGCCGAGTTGGTCCGGGCTGATTTTTCCGACGAGGCGGTACATCAAATCGCGCCAGGTCCAGAAACTATCGTTCGGATTGCCCGCCACTTCGGCGAGCCCGGCCATTGCCCGCTGGAACGCATGGGAGTGCAAATTCGGCATGCCCGGAAGTAGCGGGCCACTCAGCCTTTCGGCGCCATCTGCAGTGGAATCAGCCTGGACATGAGTCAATACGCCATCGGCGCTGACCTCAAGACGTACGTTATTGGCCCATCCGTTAGGCAGAAGCGCGCGCTCGGCAAAGAAAGCGGACATGGTTCAGCACCCCATCGTGTGTTATTTGTATATACATATACAGACGTTTGCCTGCTCGGTAAACTCCGGCAAGCTAGCAATCTCATCCAGACGAACAAAGGATTAACCGTGCCGACTCCGCCTGCAGTCTCTCCGTTGGCCGCGAACATGGGCGACAGTCCGGCGCCCCTGTACGCCCGCGTTAAACAGATGATTACCCAGCAAATCGACAGCGGTAATTGGCCGCCTCACTACCGCGTTCCGTCGGAAAGCGAGCTGGTCAGCCAGTTGGGTTTCAGCCGCATGACCATCAACCGCGCGCTGCGCGAGATGACCGCCGACGGTCTTTTGGTGCGCATGCAAGGTGTCGGCACGTTCGTCGCCGAGCCGAAAAGTCAGTCCGCTTTGTTTGAAGTGCACAACATCGCCGACGAAATCGCCTCTCGCGGTCATCGTCACACCTGCAAGGTCATCACCCTCGAAGAAGAGGCGGCCGGTTCCGAGCGTGCCCTGGCGCTGGACATGCGCGAAGGCCAGAAAGTCTTTCACTCACTGATCGTGCATTTTGAAAACGATATCCCGGTGCAAATCGAGGATCGTTTCGTCAACGCACTGGTGGCGCCGGACTACCTCAAACAGGATTTCACCCTGCAAACGCCCTATGCCTATCTGAACCAGGTGGCGCCGCTGACTGAAGGCGAGCACGTGGTCGAGGCGATACTGGCTGAAGCGACCGAATGCAAACTGCTGCAGATTGAAAAGGGCGAGCCCTGCCTGCTGATTCGTCGTCGCACCTGGTCTGGCCGCCAGCCGGTAACAGCCGCTCGCCTGATCCACCCCGGTTCCCGTCATCGTCTGGAAGGTCGGTTCCATAAATGAATGAAATGAACGTTCTTCGCGCCAAGGATTACCCTCGTATGCCGTGGAAAAACGGCGGGGGTAGCACTGAAGAAATCACTCGCGACGCCGGCACCGGTCTTGATGGCTTTGGCTGGCGCCTGTCGATTGCCGACATCGGCGAGTCGGGCGGGTTTTCCACCTTTGCCGGGTATCAACGAGTGATCACCGTGCTGCAGGGCGATGGCATGACCTTGCGGGTTGACGGTCAGGACACGCGAACGTTGTTACCGCTGGACCCGTTTTCCTTCAGCGGCGAGAGCCAGGTTTCCTGTGCATTGGTGGGTGGCCCGATTCGCGACTTCAACCTGATCTATGCGCCGCAGCGTTACGACGCACGATTGCAGTGGCTGGATGGCGATCAACGGTTTTTCAGTTCGGCGGGCACTGTGTTGGTGTTCAGTGTTGCTGATGGCCTGGAAGTGAAGGTTGATCAACGCGACGCACAGTTGGGTCGTCATGATTGCCTGCAGTTCAACGGTAACGCCGGCCTGCTGGAAATCTCCAGCAACGGTCCATGCTGCGTGATCGAACTGACTGCACGCTAAACCTGTGGTGAGGGGGTTTATCTGTGGCGAGGGGATTTAGCGAAACGTCGCACCGCCCCGTTGGGCTGCGAAGCGGCCCTAAAGATATGGGACTGCTGCGCAGTCCAACGGGGATAAATCCCCTCGCCACAAGAAGATCTCCTCGCCACAAGAAGATCCCTTCACCACCACAAAAGCGGTACTTACACCGTTCCCCATCGCGCACCACTTTGTTACCGAACGCCCCAGCGTGGCGCAAAACCTCGTCCAAGTAACAGCCATCCCCCTGCGCTCAAAAGCCCTCCGCAAAAATTTCATTTCCCTCCCAGCCCTTGCTCTACCTGTGTTTCAAAGCGTTTCAGCATTTTCCTTGAACAATCATCCGGCAAGTTGGCCGCTTGATTGCATATGCTTGTATGTACAAGTAAAGACGTATGCGTATGAGTCATTCGAGACTCTCCGCAGCGTCCACTGATTCGCTTGTGGCGCAACGATGCGCACAGGCTGGCTTGCCCACTGCCAGGGTTGGTTTGAATTGATCGCTGAGGAGTCTTTTTCGTGACTGACAATAAACCTACGAAGTACCGTGACGTTGAAATCCGTGCCGCCCGCGGTAACACGCTGACCGCCAAAAGCTGG